>JAUWIC010000021.1 GCA_030605575.1 Dehalococcoidia bacterium | reverse complement strand
ATCCGGGGGCAAAGCCCCTCTCTAAAATCTCTTCCCCCATGGTAGGAATATATAACCAATTCCCCCTCTCCTTTGAAGGAGAGGGGGATAAAGGGGGTTCCCTGAAAAATCAAAGATTTTTTAGGGTGCATAAAGGGGGGGAGGTAGATAAACATTATTAAGTTTTAATTTTGCACAAATCCGCCTTACTGCGTTATACTTAAAATATAATCTTAACTATTGGTGAGGCGGGTGAAGAGGTTTAGTCAACTTATAGGTAAGGCTCGGGAATATCTTCAGCCGGAGAAGCTAGCTCTGGTGGAAGAGGCGTATAATTTTGCTTCCCAGGCACATAAAGGACAGGTGCGTAAATCGGGTGAGCCCTATTTGGGGCACCCGTTACAGGTGGCTTTGACCCTGGCTGAACTTCAGCTTGACGCCAGCTCTTTGGCCGCAGCCTTGTTACACGATGTTCCCGAGAATTGTGGGATAGCTATTTCGGAGATTGAGGCCAAGTTTGGTTCGGAGGTAGCCAAGCTAGTTGATGGCACCACCAAGCTGGGCAAGCTTGCCTGGTCAGGAGAGGGTGTGGTAGCCAGCGAACTACAGGTGGAGAACCTGAGAAAGATGCTGGTGGCTATGGCCGAGGACCTGCGGGTGGTGTTTATCAAGCTAGCTGACAGGCTGCATAATATGCGTACCTTGGATGCCCTGTCATCAGAAAAACAGCGTAGCATCGCCCAGGAGACTTTAGAGATATATGCCCCCTTAGCTCATCGTTTGGGGATATGGGAACTGAAGTGGCAATTAGAGGATTTAGCCATTCGCTATTTAGAGCCAAGGAAGTATCGCCAGATTGCCAGGCTGATTGCTGCCCGGCGCACTCAGCGTGAGGACTTCGTCGCCAGGATAATTCAGATTTTGGGTGGCGAGTTTGATAGGGCAGGTATAAAGGCTGAAGTCTCGGGCAGGCCCAAGCATATCTACAGCATATACCAGAAAATGGAAAAATATTCTGCCCTGGGCATGGACTTTGATGATATCCATGACCTTCTTGCCTTTCGGGTATTGGTTGGTACTGTGCCTGATTGTTATGCCGCGGTAGGTGTTATTCATAGTCAGTGGCGTCCTTTGCCCGAGGAGTTTGACGACTTTATTGCCAACCCCAAGCCAAATGGGTATCAGGCGTTACATACTGTAGTAATGTATGGTGCCACCCCCCTGGAAATACAGATTCGGACTCACCAGATGCATCATATTGCTGAGTATGGGGTAGCTGCTCACTGGCGTTATAAGGAGGGCGAAGAGAAGGATATACGCTTTGAGGAAAGGATAAGCTGGCTACGCCAGTTAATTGAGTGGCACCGGGAGCTCAGCGGGGCTGAAGAGTTCTTGGAATCGGTTAAAACCGATATCTTCATTGACCAGGTTTTTGTTTTCACGCCTAAAGGGGAGATAAAGGATTTGCCCAAGGGTTCTACCCCCCTTGATTTTGCCTATCGGGTTCATACTGAGCTGGGGCAC
Organism: Dehalococcoidia bacterium; assembly: GCA_030605575.1. Taxonomy (GTDB): domain Bacteria; phylum Chloroflexota; class Dehalococcoidia; order Dehalococcoidales; family E44-bin46; genus E44-bin46. The sequence goes on along the minus strand of JAUWIC010000021.1, from coordinate 19,827 downwards.
CGGTGTATCGGAGCTAAGGTAAACGGTAGGCTGGTGACTCTGAGTTATCAGCTTAAAAATGGTGATGTAGTTGAAATCATGGCAGCTAAGGGGGATAAGGGACCGAGCCGAAATTGGCTGAGTCCTCAGTTGGGCTTTATCAAAACCTCTCACGCCAGGGAAAAGGTACGGCAGTGGTTTAAGCGGCAGGAACGGGCGGAAAATATTGAGCGTGGTCGGGAGCTTTTGGAGAAGCAGATGAGGCGGCTGGGGATAAAACTCAGTCAGCGGGAGGAGCTGGCTAAGCTATTCAAATATGATAGCTTGGATGATTTTCTGGCAGCTATCGGTTACGGTGGGGTTACTACCCATCAGGTTGCCTTGAAGCTAGCTGCCCAGGAGGAGCGACCTAAGGAAGCAGCCGGGGGTCCACCACCCAAGCCACCAGTATCAGCGATTAAGGTGTTAGGGGTTGGGGATATGGTTACCCGGTTAGCTGAGTGTTGTCATCCTGTGCCTGGGGATAAGATTGTTGGCTATGTTACTCGTAGCCGGGGCGTGTCAATCCATCGTCAGGATTGTTATAATATAATTCATGAGGACGAGAAGGAGAGATTGATTCCAGTGGAGTGGGGGCAGACTACTGCCCTGTATCCGGTCAGTATTCAGGTTGGAGCCTGGGACAGGGTAGGGCTGATTCGTGATATCACCACCATTGTGGCTGAGGAAAAGATTAATATTACGGCGATGAGCTCCATTCAGCATGATGACTATACTGTTACTGAACACCTTACTTTAGAGATGAAGGGGCTGGCTCAGTTAAGTCGGCTCTTAGGCAGAATTGAAGGGGTTCGAGGGGTGATAAGTGTTGCCAGGGCAGGGGATGAGGCGACGGTCAAAACTAGCCCCTCAACCTGAGGGAAGGAGGCAGATATTGCCAGTTACTAAATCAGCTCAAAAGCAGGTACGTGTAACTGAAAGAAAGCGACTGAGAAACAAGTCTATTCGTAGCCAGTGTAAAACTAACATAACCAAAGCTGAGAGGCTTATCTTCTCAGGTGAGTTTGAGTCGGCTCAGAAAGCGGTACTGGTTGCCATCAGTTCTCTAGATAAAGCGGCTGAGAAGGGGGTTATCCATCCCAATAATGCTACCCGACGTAAATCAAGGTTAATGAAGAAGCTCAATGAGGCTCAGGCTTTGTCTTCGGCGGAATGATTTGGTTCGGGGGTTGACAAAAGCCGCGTTTTTGTATAAAGTTTTATAGAACAGATGTTCGCCCAGCCTGAATTAGTTGTTGGGGGGGAGAGGTGAAGGCGCTATCATCTAAGCAGGAACAAATCAATAATTTTATTCACCGTTTTTGGGGGGATAGGGGTTATCCACCTACCATCAGGGATATAGTAACTGGATGCAGGATTAGCTCGACATCGGTTGTGGATTATAACCTGAATATATTGGAAAAGAAGGGATATATTCGCCGCCATCGTGAGGTGTCGCGTGGTATTGAGTTAGTTGCCCGGTCTCAGGCACCGGGGGGTCAATTTCAGGTACCTATCATTGGTCAGATAGCGGCTGGTGAGCCAATACCAGTGCCTACTCCCGATACTTGGGATATTACTGCCTCCTCGGAGACCCTTGAGGTGACTAAAGATTTGACCCGGGGCAGGGAGGGGGTTTATGCTTTGAAGGTGAAGGGTTCATCAATGGTGGATGCTCTGGTTAATGATGGTGATTTGGTATTGATGGAGTATGTGAATCGAGTGGAGAACGGGGAAATGGCAGCCATATGGCTTAAGGCGGAAAAAGAGGCGACGCTGAAGAAATTCTATGCTGAGTCGGGTCGGGTTCGACTTCAGCCGGCCAATAGCCAGATGCAGCCGATATATGTTGAGCCGGATAATGTTGAGATTCAAGGCAGGGTTATTGCTGTTATCAGACAGTTGGTGTAGTTGTCCTCGTGGGGGATGAGGCGGATTCTCGAGAGAAAGAGAGGATTATGCTTTTATCTCAGTTTCAGACGGTAGGTCACGACCTTTTCACTCGGGGGCTTGTCTCTTCCCATAGTGGCAATCTGAGTATTAGACTGGGAGACCATTTAATTATTACCCGCCGCGATAGCAGGCTCAGTTGCTTGCAGGAGCCTGATTTGATAGAGACCGGGATAAATAAAAATGACCGGTCGACACCACTGGCCTCAATAGAATTAGCTGTCCATCGGGCTATTTATCGGGAAACGCCGGCATTAGCCGTTGTTCACGCTCACCCGCCTCATGCCATCGCCCTGTCGTTAGTGGAAACTGAGATTGTGCCCAATGATGCTGAGGGTCTGCCTATAGTAGGCCAAGTTCCGGTCCTTGGTTGGCATATGAAAGTAAGACAGGGAGGTCTGGCTAATATAATTGCCCAGGCATTAAAGCAACACCGGATTGTTATGGTTCATGGTCATGGTAGTTTTGCCATTGGTCAACTGCTTGAGGAAGCCCATAGGTGTACCACTGCCCTGGAGGAAAGCTGCCGGGTCATTTGCCTGTTGAAGTCGTTACAGGTAGGTTCAGATAAAGAATAGCCTATTTGTTATAGACTGGAGTGCACCAGTCAAGGTATTTAGGGTTGTTACCTTTTATTACCTCAAAGTAGATTTGTTGTAACCTCTTGGTTATTTCACCAGGTTCCCCGCTACCTATCTGGCGGTGGTCTATCTCACCTATCGGGGTGATATGAGCGGCAGTGCCAGTAAAGAAGCACTCTTCAGCGCGATAAAGCTCGTTGCGGTCAATCTGCCTCTCTATTGTTTCTATACCCAGTTCGTTTTGTGCCAATTTTATTACTGTATCGCGGGTAATACCCGTAAGGATACTACTATAGCTGGCTGGCGTGACTAACTTGCCCTCTATAACCAGAAAGATATTCTCACCACTGCCTTCGGAGACATAGCCATCCGAGGTCAGCATAATCGCCTCGTCAAAGCCATTACTGATGGCTTCGGTTTTAGCCAGGGCATTATTGATATAAAGGCCGGTAATCTTAGCCTGGGGTGGAATCACATTATCATTAGGGCGCCGCCAGGAAGAGACAACGCATCGGGCTTTATCTATATCCAGATACGGTCCCCAGGGCATAGCAAAGACTAAGAAATCATTATCTAAGTCATGAAGGCGGACGCCGAGGGACTCAGAGCTCTTATAGGCTAGAGGGCGGACATATATATCTTCTTGAAAACCGCACCTGGTTACCACTTCCATTGTTATCTGGCATAGCTCATCAATGGTATAGGGCAGGTTAATCTGCAACAACCGGCAGCCATTAAATAGTCGTTGATAGTGCTCTTTAAGCCGGAAGAGGTAAATCTGCTTTTGTTGGCTATTCCAGTTACCCCTGATGCCCTCGAAAACGGCAGTGCCGTAGTGAAGGCAATGGGTCATAATTCCTATCTTGGCTTCGGATAGAGGCACGAACTGCTTGTGGAAATAGGCATATGATGGCATCTTAAAACTCTCCCCTCTTACTACGAAGTTTATTATAGGTGTAAATAGGACAGAAAACAAGGTGACTTATTGCAATCATTTTTTGAGGTTGTTTTTCCCACCCGCCCACCCTAGAATCGTATCTGGGGGCTGCGCCCCCAGTCCCTCCCTTCAAAAAATAATCATTCCTCTCTACTTAAATAAAGGAAGCTAATCTTCTGGGGTGTCTAAGAGGGGCGTAGCCCCTCTTTCTTCGTCTCCCCCTCTCCTTTGAAGGAGAGGGGGATTAAGGGGGTGAGGTAGATTAAGAATCTATATACTAGGCGGCTTGTCTCAGTTACCTCGAAAGGCTTGGCGTATGTAAGGTGTAGCCTTCTTCACCGCTGGGGAAGATGTCTTTTAGCAGCAGGGTCCGGCCGGTCTGGATGGCGGTGAAGCCATACTTTTTGCGGATGCGGTCAACGGCTTTGTTTAGTCGCTCCAGCCGTTGGGCGGACAGGTCCAGCATATCTAGTTGTTTGGCTGGCTCGGTCAGGCTGGATACCCCGATACCAATAAGGCGGACTTTCTGCTTTTCTTGAGAAAGCGCTTGGTTTAATAGCTCTACCCCGGTATCAAAGATGGTCTGGTCACTATCGCTGGCTTGTCTCAGGGTATGATGGCGAGTAATAGTGGTGAAGTCAGCATATCTGAGTTTTAAGATTACACACCTGGCTTGTTTATCCCGCTGGCGTAGCTGGCTACCAACCCGTTCACTGAGATAACGCAGTGTTGCCTTGAGCCGGGAACGGTCTCTGGTGTCCTGACCAAAAGTGGTCTCGCGGCTGATGGACTTAGCCTCAGCCGGAGGCTCCACCTTTCTATCATCTATGCCCCTAGAATAGCGCCACAGGAGTTCACCAAACACACCAAAATGGCTTTTAAGGGTAGTTAACGGCATAATAGATAGGTGTTACCTATAGTATCTATACCTAAGCCGTTTAATACTCGCTCAGTCTTGTTGCCTATTCCGGGCAGTTTAGTTATGGGTAAGGGTGACAGGAAGGAGCGCTCCTCTCCAGCAGCGACCTCCAGCAGTCCGTCTGGCTTTGATAGTTCAGAGGCGACCTTGGCTACTACCTTACAGCTAGCGATGCCCACCGAGGCGCCAAGCCCTAATTCAGCCTTAATCCGCTTTTTTATCGCCACCGCCATGTGATGGATAGAGCCATAGATAGATTCAAAACCGGTTACATCCAGGTAGGCTTCATCAAGGCTCACCGGCTCAAGATAGGGTGAAAAATCAGCCAGGATAGCCATAAACCTTTGTGACGCCGCGCGATACTTGGGGAAGCTGCCCTCGATGAAGATAGCCTGGGGGCAAAGCTTGGAGGCGGTGGTGAGGGGCATACCGGCATGTAGACCAAAGGCTCGGGCTTCATATGAGGCTGAGGCAACTACACCTCGTCGGTCAGGTCTGCCACCGACCACTACCGGTTTGCCTTTAAGCTCGGGATTTTCTACCTGCTCCACTGAGACAAAGAAGGCATCAAGGTCAATGTGCATAATCTGGCGAGCCATTACTCTCCCCGGGAAACCAAGGCTCTAACTCTACGCTCAAAGACACTGCGTTCAAGGAGGACATGGCGCTGGCATTTAAGGCATTTAATGCCGATATCAGCGCCCAGCCTTACTACCTGCCACTCATAGCTACCGCAGGGGTGCTTCTTGTTGAGGCGGACCACATCACCCAGCTTTATCTCCATAACCATTCCATTTGCCTCAAAGAGCTCGATAGGAGTTAATCTGGTCTCGCAGTGATGAAGCCACCCGCCGCGCTGCCTGGGCGAAGTCTTTTCCTGATGAGGCGTAGATAATCTGCCGTGATGAGCTGATAATCGCCTTCTCGCCTCGAGCATCAACCCCATAACGGACCGCTGACGCCAGGTCTCCCCTCTGGGCACCAATGCCCGGTATCAGGAGTGGCATATCGGGGTGAGCCTGCCGAATCAACTTTAGTTCCTCGGGATAGGTAGCGCCAACCACCAGCCCGATGTTGTCATATGTGTTCCACTGGCTAGCTTTAAGGGCTACCAGCTCAAACAGCGGGCGATAGTCAGGCTCTGCCTCACAGCGGAGGGACTGGAAGTCAAGGGCACCGGTATTTGATGTCCGGCACAGGATGAATACCCCTTTGTCTTTATATTGGATGAAGGGTTCTACTGAATCAAAGCCGAGGTAGGGATTTACGGTGGTGGCATCAAAGTTAAGATTAGCAAAAATAGCCTTGGCATAGGCTTTAGCCGTATTACCGATATCGCCCCGTTTAGCGTCGCCGATAACGGGAATGTCATCTGGTATGTATTTAATAGTCCGCTTCAGGGCATCTAGTCCCTTATCATCCAGGGCTTCGTAGAAGGCAAGGTTGAGTTTGTAGGCGCATACTAAATCAGAGGTAGCCTCAATAATTGCCTGGTTGAAATCAAAGATGCTTACCTTCTTGGGCATCAGCTTCGGGTCAGGGTCAAGCCCGACGCAGAGTAAGCTCTTATTTTTGCGAGTAGCATTGGTTAGCTTTTTAATAAAGTCCATTTTATCCCCCGTGATAAGGTTATCAGTCGCTATGGACGGCGTCAAGTGTAACTAGCCACCAGTTTTGAGATTATTTAGCAACCTAACCCCCTTCCCTTACTAGGGAAGGGGGAGTTGAGATGAGAGGGGGCTTTGCCCCCTCTCAAAAATCTCTTCCCCCATGATAGGAATATATATCTATATTAGGGAGAGTCAAAGGGAGGCGGAGCCTCCCTTATATAACCAATTCCCCCTCCCTTCATAAGGGAGGGGGATAAAGCGGGTTCCCAGGAAAATCGGAGATTTTTCTGGGTGCTTAAAGGGGGTGGGTTAATAAATATCTAAAGGGGGTGAGGTTGATAACCAATTTCACTAACTTTAATTGTCCAGCTTTACCAGCGGTGATATAATTAGCGATACGAGTAAATTTTTGATATAGGGAGGTTATTCCGATGTCAAGAAATGCTAAAGTAGCTATTGTTAGGATGTTAGGTGGTCTTGGAGTCATTATGATTTTGTTAGGGGCACTGGCGCACGTATATGCTACCACTACAGGCGTTATTATTGCTATCGCTCTCTGGATAGCTTGCGGGATACTGTCAAGATATTGGGGGCTTAAAAAGAAAGAAACAGCTTAACCAAGTACTTTTAACGAAGGAGGGAGACTATGAAGAAAGCTATGATACTACCGTTGATTGCGGTGCTCTTCACCTCAGGACTGTTGGTAGGCTGTGGGCCGGTGCGTACTCAAGAATTCAATTTCACCGATTTTACCCGTGTTGAGGTAGGGTATGCCTTTCGGGTTGAGATTGTACAGTCTGATTCATACAGCGTTAGCATAACTGCCAATGAAAACCTATTTAACTTTATTCAGGTCTCTCAAGAGGGAGAAACATTGAAAATAGGTCTAACACAGCCTATGCCCTTTAGAACTTTGAAGGCTGAAATCACCATGCCCGACCTTTATGAGTTGAGTTTATCAGGAGCTACGCGTGGTACTGTTAAGGGATTTAGCTCCTCACACGATTTCATTCTTGGTCTGTCAGGGGCCAGCCGTCTTAGCGGTGACATAACAGCTGGTGATGCCCAGTTTATTGCTTCAGGGGTCAGTACCATTCAGTTACAAGGCTCGGCTGACGACATGACTGTAAATGCCTCCAGCGCCAGCCGTGTGGAACTAGCTAGTTTTCCGGTTAACAACGCGCAGGTCATACTCAGTGGGGCTAGCAGGGGTACGGTTAACCTAGGTGGCAGATTAGATGCCGACCTGAGCGGTGCCTCAAAACTAAGCTACATTGGCGAGCCCACTATGGGTAACATTCAAACATCCGGTGGCTCCACATTGAGTAAAAAATAGAACAATTAAGTGAATTATCAGCAGGCTCTGGATTACCTCTATAGTTTCATTGACTATGAAACTATGCACCTACCCCGCAGTGCCGTCAATTATGACCTGAGGCGGGTAGAGGAACTGCTGTTTCGTTTAGGCAATCCCCACCTGGCAGCCAAGTCTGTCCATATTGCCGGCACCAATGGCAAGGGTAGCGTAGCGGCTATGGTAACAGCAGCTCTTACCGCTTCCGGTTATACTACCGGACTCTATACCTCACCCCACCTTAACGACCTGAGGGAGCGTATTAGGGTTAATGGCGAATTAATCACTGGGGAAGAGCTTGTGGCTCTGGTGGAGAAGCTCAAGCCTGAGGTTGAGGCGGTAAATGAGAAAGCTACCTATGGGGAGTTGACCACCTTTGAGCTGTTAACGGTACTGGGTTTTGCCTACTTCAAGCTAAAGGGGGTTGATTTTCAGGTGCTGGAGGTAGGGTTGGGAGGCAGGCTTGATGCCACCAATGTAATCCAGCCCGAGGTTGGTATTATCACTCCGATTAGCTTTGACCATACCGATGTATTAGGTAGCTCATTGACTGAACTGGCTAGGGAGAAGGCAGGCATTATCAAGCCTGGTTCTATGGTAGTGACCTCACCACAGCCGGATGAAGTGGCTCAGGTAATAGAAAAAACCTGTCGCAATTGTGACGCCGGGTTGGTCAGGGTAGGTAGCGATGTCGTCTGGCAGAGCCTTGGCTTTGATTCTAAGCGGCAATTACTTCAAGTGAGGGGAAAGCTGGGTAGTTATAAATTATCCATCCCGTTGCTTGGTCACTACCAGCTGGAGAACGCAGCTACGGCGGTGGCGGCGCTGGAGGTTCTGACGGGGAAGGGTTTTAACATTTCCCGGGATAGTATCGTTAATGGTCTGGCACGGGTAAGCTGGCCAGGTCGGTTCCAGATTCTCAGCCATCACCCGCTGCTGGTAGTTGATGGCGCTCATAACCCTGACTCAGCTCGGAAGCTAAAGCAGTCTCTAGTTGAATACTTTGACTTTCACCGGGCTATCCTGGTTATGGGGGCATCGTCGGATAAAGATGTAGCTGGCATAATCTCGGAATTGGCGCCCCTGTTTGATAAGGTGATTGTTACCCGTTCCCGTCATCCCCGGGCGATGGCGCTGGAGCAACTTATAGCTGAATTTAGAAGGTGCGGAGTAGAAGTCCAGGCAGTAGAGGCAGTCCCTGAAGCATTATCCCTGGCGCTAAGTATGGCTGGGGGGCGAGACCTGGTCTGCGTTACCGGTTCCCTATTTGTGGTGGCTGAGGCAATTGAGCAGGCAAATATACAAAGTCGCCTATTTGGGGAAGGAGACACTGTTTAATATTCCACCTAGGGTGCCGAGGCTTCCCAGGTACCTTCTTGACAGACCGTCCCTTCTGACGATGGTGGAGGGGAGGGTGAAAATGATGAGATAGTATGAACCTCTGCTGAACTTATTTCCCAGGTGCCAGAAGCCTGCGTGCCGGTCTCATCAAACTTTCCCTCAATGACTATATGCCAGTAGATGTGGATCCATCGATATATACTCGGTAGGGGGTCTTCGTCTTCGCCCGAATAAACCTCCTTATCATGGACGAGGCTGAACTCAGCACCACTAGGTAGAGGATGTATAGGTATTGGTGGCGTGTTCGTAAAGACGCCGGTCATCTTCCCTACCCGGTAACCCCCGCAAAATCCAAATTCTTCGAACTCGTACGTATAATTGGATATGCCTGTACCGTCGGGGTTCACCGTGACCGTGAAGGTAAACTCGGTAGCCCCGGTTGAAGCGGTCCACTCGCCGGGCTTGGGCAACACAGTCGGTGGTGTCGGTGGTTCTTCTGGTGGTGGTTCTGGTTCTTCTGGTGGTGGTTCTGGTTCTTCCGCTGGTGCTTCTGGCGGTTGCTCTGGTGGTGTCTCTGGTGGTGTTGCTGGGGCACACCCGGCAAAGATTATGCTCACCACCATCACCACGGTTAGCAAAGGTATGATAAACTTCTGCATCTTTACCTCCTCTCTGAGGGGAGGACACAGGGGTTGGTTTAATCCCTAAGCTCAGGGGGTGACGTGGGGCGTAATCATCGCCGCTTCGGGTAGCATATTATCCAGGATTCTCTCCAGTGCCATAGTATGACTGCAAAGCCCCCAGATTGAGAAAAAGTGGCAGGAGCAATGCCATTTCCCATTTTTATATTCAGTAGTGTAGTTGTCATTGTCTCCCCGGAAGTTTACCGACAGCTCAGAGAAGGTAATTCGGTCGGTCTCTTGAGCATAGCGCTTGGCCTTGTCAATTTTTCCAATCAGACTTGACTGCATAAAACTACACCTCCTTTAATAATTAAAAAGCACTGGCTCGGTTAAGCTCAGTGCTTCTTTTGCTGCCAACAGTATGACTGTAACTGCTAAGCACATATTCTCTACTTCTCTCAGACCTTCATTTTGTTTAATTTTACTCCTTTTTTGGTTATAAGTCCAATAAAATCCAGAAGAGATTGTTATTAACCTCACCCCCTTAGATTTTTATTGGTATCCCTATCCCCTTTATCCCCTTCCCCTTGATAAGGGGAAGGGGAATTGGTTATATAAGGGAGGCTTCTTACCCCACAAAAACTTTGTTTTTGCGGGGACCCCGTATTCGCCTCCCTTTGACTCTCCGTAATATAGATATATATCCCTATCATGGGGGAAGAGACTTTGAGAGGGGCTTCGCCCCTCTCTTACTTACACCCCCCTTCCCTGAAAGAGGTAGATGAAGTCCTTGCATAAGGGGGTCAGGGGGATAGGTTGCTAAACAACCTCATAATTTGCCTCGGTAGAGCTATTACTATAGAATGTTGGGCAAAAGGAGAAGCCGGGTGAAGGCACTGTTACAGAGGGTTACCGGGGCATCGGTTAGCGTTGGCGGTGAGGTGGTAGGCAGGATTGGTCGGGGGCTGGTGGTTTTGGTAGGCATAGCCAGCGGCGATACCGAAAAGGATGCAAACTATCTGGTGCCGAAGATTGCCAACCTGCGCATTTTCCCTGATGACGAGGGTAGGTTCAACCTTTCGGCTCTGGATATTAACGGTGACCTATTGGTGGTCAGCCAGTTTACCCTCCTGGCTGATACCAGGAAGGGTCGTCGTCCCAGTTTTGTTGAGGCAGCGCCGCCGGCAGAGGCTGAAGAGCTATTTGGGCGGTTTGTGGAGCAGGCTCAAGCTACAGGATTGAAGGTGGAAACCGGGCGTTTTCAGCAATACATGCAGGTGGAAATCCATAACAATGGCCCGGTAACAATATTGCTGGACAGCAAAGAGAAGTTATAAAAAATCAATTTGTGGAAACTAATTGCAAATACAAATGGTTGCAATTAGTTAATATTTGGTGTAAAATATTTTAGTTAGCTTTTTGTGTAGGTGAAGGTCAAGTGAAGCAGTCTAGGGATATGAGTAGCCGACTGAGCGAGTTAGGCTATCGGCCGACACCTCAGCGGTTAATGGTAGTACAAGCGGTGGAGGGGGCGGATAGTCACATCAGCGCCGAGGAGATATACCTCCAGGTTCGTGCCCGCTATCCCCACATGAATATCTCAACGGTTTATCGTACTCTGGAACTATTAAGTGAACTGGGTCTGGTAACCGAGACAGATATGGGTGATGGGCGGGTGCGGTATCACAGTATGGGGAAGGGGCACCACCATCACCTGGTCTGTCAGAAGTGCGGGGCAATTATTGATGTGGAGGAATCAATCCTAAATCCTCTGGGGGCTGAAATTCAGCAAAAATATAATTTTAAGGTTAACATGAAGCATGTAGCTTTGTTCGGTCTGTGCTCCAAGTGCCGGGAGTAAAAAAATTTTTGCTGCTTGGAGCAATTAGTTGCAGGTGCACTAAATTGCATTAATTTTGGGAGGGTTTAGCTGTGAAAAAAATTAGCCTTCTAGTTACCGCTATTCTGTTGTTAAGTCTTGCCGCTACTTCACTACTGGGTGGTTGTTCACCGGTGGGCACATCAAAGCTCAAGGTGGTTACCAGCACCTCACTGATAGCTCAAATAGCCGAACGGGTGGGGGGCAACGAGGTTGATGTGGTCAATATTATTCCGCCATCCCAGTGCCCGGGGCACTTTGATGTTAAGCCCGGTGATATTCAGCGGCTGGCTGATGCTGACCTCTTTTGCTTACACGGCTGGCAGGGGGAGATGTTTTCTGAGGAGCTAATCGCCTCAGCCGATAATCCCGACCTAACCGTAGTCAAGATTGATGTCCAGGGTAACTGGATGACACCACTGGTTCAGCTGGAGGCGACGGATAAGATTACCGATGCCCTGTGCCAGGTAGATGCCGAAAACTGTTCCGTTTACCAGGAGTCAGCAGCAGAACTCAAGGGTATAATTGAGGCCAAAGAGGCGGAGATAGAAGCCAGGCTTAATCAAGCAAACCTTTCTGGGGCAAATGTTATGTGCGCCGACATGCAGGTTGGGTTTGTCGGGTGGGCTGGCTTCAATATTGTTGCCACCTATGGCCGCCCCGATTCACTTACTCCCCAGGTGGTAAGAGAGCTGGTGGACACGGGTAGAGCCGAAAACGTAACCCTGATTATTGATAACCTCCAGAGCGGTCAGGATGCCGGGAAGGGAGTTGCTGAGGAGCTTGGCTGCCGGCGAATAATAATTTCCAATTTTCCCGGTGGCTTTGATAACACTGAGACCTGGGAAAAAGCCATAGACCGAAACGTTGAGCTGATACTGGGGGTGATGGCTCAATAGTGGGTAGCAGAATGAAGGCAAGCTAGATGAGCAATACCGTGATAAATATTGAGAACGCCGTAGTTTCTTACCGGGAGGACATCGCTCTTCGGGGTGTATCCCTCAGGGTAAAGTCGGGAGAGTTTGTTGGTATAGTTGGTCCCAATGGAGCCGGGAAGACGACACTGCTGACTATAGTCAACGGGTTAGGCAAACTAATCCACGGGCAGGTACAGGTGCTGGGGCATCACGTCACCCCGGGTAGTGGTCATTTTCTGAGAAAGAAGGTTGGTTATGTAGCCCAGGCCCAAAATATAGACCCCAGGATGCCAATGAATGTTCGTGAGGTAGCGATGATAGGGCGCTACGGGCTTTTGGGCTTACTCCGGAGACCGGGCGAGCACGACTGGAAAATCGTGGATGAGATGTTAGAACTGGTGGGCATGACTCACCTTGCCCGGCGACCTATTGGACACCTGTCCGGGGGTGAGCAACAGCGGGTCGCCATAGCCCGCTGTCTGGCTCAGGAGCCGGAGTTATTTTTACTTGATGAGCCAACGGCTTCGTTAGACTGGAGGGCGAAAACGGATATTCTGGAGCTGGTAAAGCTAATTCACGATTCACGGCACCTGACTACCCTATTTGTTACTCACGACCTCAGCTCCTTGCCTGTTGCCTGTGGCCGGGTGGTGCTGATGAAAGAGGGGCTTATCTGGGGCGAGGGCTCACCTGAGGCGGCACTTACTGATGATAACCTCAGCCAGTTATATGATATGCCTCTCTCGGCAGTGAAGGCGAGGCGAAAAGAAGCTATTTTGATTTAAGGGGGTCTCGGACTTGGATTTGTCCATCTTGGGCTACCAATTCATGCAGAATGCCATCCTTTCCGCCGTTCTCGGTGGCATTGCCTGTGGTACTATCGGCGTTTTCGTGGTGACAATGCATATGCCCTTTATTGGGGTGTGCATGTCACACGCTGCCTTTGCCGGAGCCTTGCTCGGGCTGTGGCTGGGCTTTAACCCTCTGCTAGGTGCCTTTGGCGTCAGTCTGGCATCAGCGGCGGTTATTGGTCCCCTGGCTGACCGGGGGGAGCTAAGCCCTGAGACCTCGGTCGGGGTCATCTTTTCTCTTATGCTGGGGCTTGCCTTCCTGTTTATGGGACTGATGCCCGGCACCAAGTCAGGAGCCCTGGAATTGCTGTGGGGTAGTATTCTGACCAATACCAGGAGCGACGTCATACTTCTGGGAATAGTAGCTGCGGTGGTGGTCGGGCTGGTTTTTCTCTTCTACAAGGAGTTTCAAGCCACCATTTTTCATCGCGATATGGCCCGCTCGGTCGGTATCCCGGCGACAGTTATGTTATATGGTATCCTGTTTTTAACCGGGGCGACGATAACGGCATCGCTCCGCTCCATTGGAGGGCTGCTTATCTTCAGCCTCATTCTGAATCCAGCCGCTGCTGCCTACCAGCTTACTTACAGCATGAAGCGGATGTTTCTCCTTTCCGCCGGTTTTGCTGTTCTTTCTGGCTTGATTGGTCTGCTTATGTCCTACCTGTTTAATATTCCCAGTGGAGCTACGATAGTGATTACCTCTTCGGCAATATTTGGCATAGCTACCTTTTTCTCGCCGAAGAGGAAAGTGAAACCCTGGCAGAAGAAACCGCTGGTGGAGGAGAAACAGTGATCAGGACATATTTTAACCATAGGGCAGCCGTCTGGGATGAGACCAGCTCGGAAACGGATACAACCAGGCTGGAGCTGATGGCTGAGCGCCTGAATATTGAGCCCGGGTCTACAGTACTTGATGTCGGCAGTGGCACCGGGGTATTCATCCCCTTTCTATTAAGCCGGATTGGAAGCCAGGGACGATTAGTGGCTCTGGACTTTGCTGAGGAAATGTTAAACCGAGCCCGGGCTAAAGGCTTTAACGGGTATATTGACTACCTTCATGCCGATGTAACCAGTATGCCTTTGCTTGAGGGGGTCTTTGATGTGGTGGTGTGCTACTCCAGCTTTCCCCACTTCCAGGACAAGCTAAGAGCCCTGGCTGAAATTAACCGGGTAACCAAAAGCGGCGGTAGACTGTTAATTTGCCACACCTCAAGCCGGGCTATAATTAATGAGTTTCACCGCCAAATCCCGGCCGTGGGCAACGATACTATTCCTGACGAGCCAGAGATGCTGATAATGCTGTCAATGGCTGGGTTTACTGATATTAAGATAGAGGACGGCAGCCAGAGTTATCTGGCTAGTGCCAGGAAGGCTAGATTAGCTTGAGTGTCTGGGGCTCAAGCTCAAGGCTGATGTCCAGAGCTTTAACCGAGTGGGTGAGGGCACCGATGGAGATAAAATCAACCCCGACCATAGCTACCGCGCGGACATTGGCCAGGGTAATACCCCCCGAGGCTTCAATCTTAACCTGGCTGGGAGCCGAGTCCACTACCCGGCGCATTTCATCGGGGCTCATGTTATCCAGCATGATGATATCCGCCCCAGCCTCAGCGGCATCCAGTGCTTCCTGAATAGTGCTGACCTCAACCTCAACCTTTACCCCTTGGGGGGCATTCTGTTTAGCCCTGGCGACAATATCCTTGATATTCATGCCCAGGGCGCGTAGTGCCGCCAGGTGATTATCCTTAATCAGGATACCGTCACCGAGGTGGAAGCGGTGGTTTTGTCCGCCGCCGATGCGCACGGCATACTTTTCCAGCAACCTGAGACCGGGGGTGGTCTTGCGGGTATCGGTAATCTTAACCCCAAGCCCCTTGGTTTTGGCTAGAAATTGGGCTGTCTGTGAAGCAATACCGCTGAGCCTCTGGAGGAAATTGAGGGCTACCCGCTCGGCTTTGAGGATGCTTATTACATTACCGAAGATGGTGGCGACTATGTCTCCGGGTTTGACCCTGGCTCCGTCTTGAATCAGCAGTTCAACCTTAAGTGACGGGTCAACCCTGAGGAATACCCTCCCGGCTACTTCGCCACCGGCGATTATTCCCCTTGCCTTAGCCAGTATGGATGCCTTCCCCTGGAGCTCAAGCGGTATTAGCCCCTGGCTGGTGATATCACCGTGGCTTATATCCTCAGCCAGGGCAAGGTCGATAATGCTATCAATTTGTTCAGTAGATAATTGGAATCTATTTATCAACCTCACCCCCTTTATGCACCCTAAAAAATCTTTGATTTTTCAGGGAACCCGCTTTATCCCCCTCTCCTTCAAAGGAGAGGGGGAGGGATTATTTTTAGAGGGGCGAAGCCCCTCTAAAACTCCCCTTGGTTAACTGAGCTTTCTTAACCATTCAATCAGTCGTGCCACGGAGTTATCAAAGTTATAAACCCAAGGCTCCTTGCCTCTTTCGCGCTCAATCATTGGTTCTCTTCGTAGTATAACGGCATAAAAATCACAAATTTCACCGAGCCGTTTAGTGACTTGGGCATCGGGGTAAGCTGAATGTAGCTCAAAAGTGAACAGTATGTATTTAGCCCCCGGTGGTAAAAAACCCGTTCTTCGCTTGAAGTCATAAGCTAAACCAGTACGCGAATCCCTAGACTTACCACTTCTGACCCCAAATATATCAGGCGTGTCTAACCAACTCTTTACCTCGAGTATTGCCTTTACTTGCTCCTTTTCGACAACAACTACATCAGAAAACTCTAAAAGAGCGACACCCCCATATATAATGCCATCAATTTGGGGGCTCGCCCTTCTATTCTGAGCGTCAAAGGTTAAACCGCTCTTTAGCCCAAATCCTGTCGGCAAAAATTCGCGAATAAAATCTTTAGCTATACCTTCCAGCACAGCACCACCAATCTGAGTACTTTTTCGACTCTCGCTGAGTTCAAGCATTTCCCAAAGGGTGTTACTCTTTTTAGATAATTCTTGGCATTTGGCGTCGCCCAGTGTCTTGTAAAGTTTGTTTTCCATACGGTGCCCCCTTCTAACTAACCGCCAGCATGCGGTCAACGGCTTGTTTGGCTTTTAGTCTTACCTCTTCGGGAACAGTTACTATATTCTGCCTTAATTCCATGGTTCGTGCCAGTGTTTCCAGGGTTGTCTTCTTCATATCGGTGCAGATTTGACCGTTGGAGATTAGGTAGAAGGACTTTTCTGGATTCTGCTGGCGTAAGCCATGAAGTATGCCTTCCTCGGTGCCAATAATGAAGCTGTTATGTGAAGATGCCTTGGCATAGCGGAGCATCTGTGAGGTGCTGAGGGCAGCGTCAGCCAGGGCTACCACTTCAGGTCGGCACTCAGGATGGACCAATACCTGGGCATCAGGGTGAAGCCTTCTTGCCAACCTTACCTGCTCGGGCGTAATGCGGTGGTGAACATAGCAAAATCCGGGGTAAAGGATAATATTCTTTTTAGTCTGGGTTGAAATGAAGTGCCCGAGATTCTGGTCAGGGACAAAGAGTATGTCATTATTGGCTACTGATTCTACCACCTTGACACCATTAGCCGAGGTGCAGCAAATATCGCTTTCCGCTTTGACCTCGGCTGATGAATTGACATAGGCGACGACCGATGCCCTGGGGTATCTTTGCTTCCATTGTCTTAAATCATCAATATTAATCATATCGGCTAGCGGGCAGCCAGCGCTACCTTCTGACAGCAGGACAGTGCGGGCAGGGTTGAGGATGGCGGCGGTTTCAGCCATAAAACGCACGCCGCAGAAGACGATTATCTGGGCATCTACCTCAACGCATTGGCGGGCTAGCTCCAGGGAGTCGCCAACAAAGTCAGCGATATCCTGAACCTCGGGTCGCTGGTAATTATGGGCGACAATGACCGCGCTTAGCTCCCTTTTTAGTTCGGCTATCTTTTCTTTGATTTCGTTGAAATTGCTCATTTATAATAATTTACCCTGTAGTGACCAGGGGCTGGTTTTCTCAATTCTGATTGTTACCAGTTGCCCCAGGCAGTCATTGGTGTCACTAAAGAATACCAGTTTACCGGTTCGGGTTCGACCTTGCCACTTACCTTTTTTCCTGCCATCTACCAGAACTTCAACCGTCTTGCCTAATAGCTGGCGGTTAATTTCAGCGGCAATTCTCTCCTGAAGCTGCTCAATCTTATTTAGTCGCTCCCTTTTCTCAGCCAGGGGGATGTTATCCTCAAATTTTCTGGCGGCAGTAGTCCCCGGTCTGGGTGAATAGGCGGCTACATGAACGGTATCAAACCTTAGCTCGGAGAGCAAGTTAAAGGTTTGCTGGAACTGCTCTTCGGTTTCTGATGGGAAGCCGACAATGACATCGGTGCTCAGGGCTACCGCCGGTATCTGGCTTCGTATTTGGGTGACAAGGTGGCGATAATCGTCTATGGTATAGCCCCGTCTCATTGCTTTCAGGATATCATTGCTGCCTGACTGAACGGGGAGGCTAATTAGCTCACAGACTTTATCCCGGCGGGCTACGGCATCAATTAGCCTGGGACTCATGTCCTTGGGGTGGTTGGTCAGGAAGCGGATGCGGGCTAATCCATCTATAGTATTTAGTTCAGTTAATAAGTCGGCCAGGCTGGGCTGGTGGGGCAGGTCGTGCCCGTATGAGTCCACATTTTGTCCCAGCAGGGTTACCTCTCTTACGCCACGATGCACCAGCTCTTTGACCTCGCCGACTATTTCGGTTATTGGGCGGCTCCTTTCTCGCCCCCGGCGGTAGGGGACAATGCAGTAGGAGCAGAAGTTATCACAACCCTGGATAATGGGCACGAAGGTGGTTGGTGAGGGGCGTAAGGGTGTTATGGTGTGAAGGTTACCCTGTTTTTCCAGCCATGGCGGATATTCTCCTGGCTGGAAAAAGTAGTCAACGTGGGGGAAGCTTTGCCTGAGCTGGTCAAGCTTGGAGTTTACCAGGCAACCGGTAACCGCCAGGGTCAGGTTGGGACGTGACCCTTTTAGTGGTTTAAGGGCGTTGAGCTTGTTAATGACCCGGTTCTCGGCACTCTGGCGCACCACGCAGCTATTAAGCACGATTAAATCGGCCTCGTCAGCGGTAGCTGTCGCCCGATGCCCTAGTTGCTCCAGGTAACTACCCAGGCGCTCCGATTCCGCCTTATTCATCTGGCAACCTATAGTCCAGATATAGTATTTAGGCATCTATTTCCTTTCCCTCAACGAAAAACAAGCCCGTTGTCAGTGGCGGCAGTGGGAATCAGGGCTCTTGTACTTTTCTTTGGGGCAAATTTAACCTATTAATTTTAACTCTTTCTTGAGAATATTAAGAAATCTTGTGTTGGAGACATAGTGGTCTGTTAAGAGTTTCCCGTCATATACCAAATTGAATACAGAATATATAGAGGGAGCGTTTTGCGCTTGCTTTGCCGTCTTCAACTCGGTTATTTTTAGTTTCAGGCTATTCTTCTTGGCAATTTCTTCCAACTCTTTAATTGATCTGGCGACCCAGGGACATTGGTTGGAATAGATAATATTCAGACCTTGATAATTATTTAATTGCTGTTCCCAATCGGTGAATTTGGGCAAAGGTTCTTTCTTTAGTTTGTATACTAATAATTCAAAGCGGTCGGCCGTTTCGACAATTTCAAAGCTGTTCTTTAAAAAAAGCTCCTTGCCGGCCATGTGTGGGCCGGGGCTAGTAACTACCGCTACTCCGTAGCTCCCTTCCTTCCTGGCGTCGTTGATGCATTCTTTAACCAGGAGCGAACCGTTTCCCTTCTCTTTGTACTTGTTGGGATTAATCCATATACAGTGGATAAACATATAGCCATTGGCATTAACCGCTCGCCACGCATACTCTCCGGGAACGTATTCGATGAAGCCGATAGGCTTTTTCTCGCCTTCAATAAAAAGATGTTTGATTGTCAGGCCTTCTGAAAAACGCTCTTTTAACCACTCTAGCTTCTTTAGATGCCCCTCGTGTTTTGGATTTAAAAAGCAGCGACATCCATATTCCGTGTAGTTTTCTGGGGTCAGGGTGACGATTGAGGTTTGGCTATTCATGATTCTTAGTGGCGGAGGGGGTGGGATTTGAACCCACGACCCCGGTTTCCCAGGGTAAGCGCTTAGCAGGCGCCCGCACTAGACCACTATGCGACCCCTCCTCAATTCTGTGGAGCCGATATTAGTTTATTAAATTTTATCACATTTGGCTATATTTTATAAATAACCCTGCCCTATGCTATGATTTGTCCGTACCAATATGGAGATTAATGTTTTAATTGAGGAGGGGTTTGAGGGGTGTCCTGAGGTGGGCTGGCTACGGAGCATAGCTGAGCAAGTCCTGGTGGCTCAGGGTGCTAGCTCTAGCGCCGAGCTGGGTCTGGTTATTGCCCGTCAGGAAAGGGTGCAGGAGCTAAATCGGAGCTACCTGGGCCGGGACGAGCCCACCGATGTGCTGGCCTTTTCTATGCTGCCGGCTGGAGGAGACCTGCCGCCTTTTGTTCCACCCCCTGACGGGGTGTTACACCTTGGTGAAGTGATTATTTCCTACCCTCAAGCGGTGATACAGGCTGAGGAGCATAGACATTCGGTAAGGAGGGAAGTGGCTATTCTCATCATTCATGGTGTGCTTCATCTCCTGGGATATAGGGATGATAAGCCTGAACTGAAGCGTCTTATGTCAGCCAGGGAGAGAGAAATCCTGAGCTACATTGAAGGGGGGAAGGTTTGAAGGTGCTTGGTATTGCTGGAAGCCCGCGGCGGGGTGGTAACACCGACCTATTGTTGAGTGAGGTTATGAGGGGAGCCGCCAGCCGAGGGGCTGAGGTCAAAACTATTAT
>JAUWIC010000016.1 GCA_030605575.1 Dehalococcoidia bacterium | reverse complement strand
AGTTGGTTGGGAAAACAACAAATACACTATCAGGGAAGAGGCTTTGGCTTCTTCCCTGCTTATTTTAGAGGCTATGACATGCCCGATGTAAAAATCAAAGAGGTTTTAAAGAGACATGCTGATAAACTGATGGCAGTGCCTGGTGTGGTGGGCGTCGCAGAGGGTAAATCTCATGGTAAGCCATGCATCAGGGTATTTGTTGTTGACAGCAATTCTGAAGCATTAAAGCTTCTCCCAGAGAACCTCGAGGGTTACTTGCTCAATATAGAAGAAAGTGGTGAGTTCCGGGCGCTTGGTACTTAATTATGTTGATATAGATTCCTACTATACAGGGCGATAAAAAGAGTCCCTATATTTTTTGTTTTTATATATTTGAACAGACATCCCCAAGAATATTCAGTGGGACCGTTTACGGAATGAAAAAGGGTAGTATTATTGTTCCTCCCTCTTGGTACACTAAATGACGTTATGTGTGACTGGCATCACTGGAAGCGGCAAGCTTGGGTAAAGCCGTTCCACAATGGCTACGAAAATTACCCTCATCTTCAAACCCGGAGCTGGGACAATTTATTTTCATTGTCCGACCGTATCGAGAGTGTAACCGTCCTTTTTTGCATCGTCCTTCAAGAGTTCCGTATAAAACTCAACCACAGAAGTCAATGTATCCGTAAACTTAAACATAGCGGGTTTAATGAACCCTACCAAGTCTTCAACAGAAAACTCCGGTTTATCGCCCCCTCCTATTCCGAGCGTATATCTCCCATTCGATAATGGCTTCCATCTTTTCCCCCGCTTATAGACATTTCCCATTCCTGCCACAGTAGGTGGTTGCTCATGAACCCACCTGTTCCTGTAATCTACCGTTGTTTTCCATTCCTTCAAGTCTGTCAGACTGGTTATCGCCTCCGTAAAAGGATAAACTGTTTCTCGGGCGCTCAGGAAAGCGCCAACGATTTCTAGCTTGGATATTTTTCTTTGATCCTTTCCTTCTCTCTTGTATTTTTTCTTTCTTTCCAATTTATAAGGTGATAACTGTTTCTCGCTAATTTCCAGCATCTTCTTGATTGCGTCTACAAGATACTGCTCTCCGGCTGCGTAGAGCCGTAACGCTGCATCGTCTGTATAGTAGCGTCCAAAAATGGCGGCAAGCACTTTATCTGGTGGTTCTTTTTTCTCCAAGTACCATGCCTGATGTGCGAAAGTTTCGCGTAGTGCATATACAGCACACTTAAGAGTGTAAAATATATCATGGAAAATAGTCGGTACTTCTTGAATATCGCTTTTGGGTGGGAAATGGATAGGGATAAAACCTGGTGGAAGGTGGAGAACCATATCCCCAAGGTTACTCAAGTCAGGGATTTTCTGGTCAATCTTTTCCCAATCAGAATCGTCAAGCAATCCTCTGCTCATTCTGCCACCTTGTTAGATATCGGTGGGTTGTGCTCTGCCACTCTCCCACCGGCTTATCCCTCCTACTCCACCGGCCACACGGGAATCAGGGCATCTATCTCTTCCATTAGCCGGATGGTCTCCTTAAGAGCTATCATAACTTTCTGATAGTGGGTCAGTTCATCATAGGTCAGTGCTCTGCCTTTGCGGTCTTTAAGCCACTTCTGGCAGACTTGATAGCCGCCAATGTGAAAATTCCAGATCTCTGGAGGTATACCCTCGAAGTATTGTTCTTTGTTTATGTAGACCCGCTGCGTTTTTTCGTCGCAGGTTACTTTTTCCACCTCGTTGGAGCCAGAGACGGGATACTTAGTAATGGGCGTATTCAGCGTTGGCAACTCCATGAGGTGCAGTGATACCAACTCGGCGCCCTTTTCCGCCAGCGTCTTGAAAAGTCCTTTGTCCGAGGTCAGCGGCAGGCGGGGGAAGTCTATCTTGAGGAACTCGGCGTAGCGAGTGCGGTAAGTGGGGGAGTGAAAGATAGCGTAGGCATAGTGGAATATATCCTCCGGGCCGAAGGTCTGCCCAAGGTCTCCCCTGCCATCATCGACAAAACGCAATCCCAGCTTATCTGAGAACTCTTTGATGAACTCCGGGTTGAGGTTGGGGCGGCGGTGTCCCTCATCAAACTGCATCTCGCCTTGGGCGGGGTAGAGGTAGAGGGGGAAAACTTGATTGGCTTCACGAGACGCCGCTGATATAGCCACATCTACGCAAGGGCAATTGGCAACAAACGCGTGTTGCCAACTACCTCCGACACCTCTAGGAAGTAAAAGTGCAACCGAGCCAAGCAATATGTTTCTCATTATTTGAAGTCTTGGTCGGTCTACAAGAGCCTTGTGATAGAAGAAAGGACGAGTATCAAATGGACGATATAGGCACTGCATCAGACTCTTTTGCCATGCATCATCTTTGAGTAGCTCTGCTCTAGCACCGTTAATAGACCATTGATCTGTATCTACTACACCGAATTTATCTTTAATATCATCGTCTAATAATTGAGTGTCTCTTAACGCGATAACACGTTCCTTCAACGATTCTATGGAGAAGTCAATTACTAAGTGGTCTCTATGAGTTTGAACACCCATAACATTCGCTGGGAAGATTTCTGTCACCTTCCAGCCTTTTTCATACTCTTCCGATTTCGCCTCATCTCTGGGCACGAACAAGTAATACGGGCTATGGGGTTCAAGTTTGTCCCATTCGGTCGTGCTAATATCTGTCTCAGAAAGAGTGAAATATTTTGTCCCCGGCTGCGGGCTTGGCCAGTCACCATGCAGCCCCCAGAGATCTGCGTAGTGGACTGTGGCTGGTTCTGCTTTGCCTGATTCTTTCACAAAAAGACCTATAGCTACCCCCTGCTGAATATCAAATACGTTTTCATCTTTGCTTCCATCTGGCGCAACCTCTTTCTTTTTGGCGTTGCCGTGCAGGTTGAGGATGTAGATATCGGTAAAAGTATTCATCAGTGACTGGCGCATGCCGCGGAAGGTCGGATTATCCAGGTAAGAGTGATTGGTGATAAAACCCAGCACGCCCTGCCCCGTGCGCTCAATGCGCCACTGTCCGAAAGCAAGGAATTTCACGTAGTCATCCTGTAACCACTTGGGATTCTTTTCTCCCAAGGGCTTACCATCAACCGTCTTGTACTGCTCGACTAGCTGTCTTGCCCATTCACCCTTGTTTGCTGAATGCCCGGAGTATGGTGGATTACCCAGCACCACCATTATTGGCTCATCTTTCTTCACCCGGGCGGCTGCGTTGGCTTCCTCGCTTATCCACCGGGCAAAGAGCGTCTCGGAGTGTTTTATGGCTTCATCCAGCGTATTGGTCAGGTAGATACCCAGCCGCTCGTCGCTCTGAAATTTATAGCCTGTCTCTTGCAGCAGTAATCCCAGTTTGAGATGGGCGACAGCATAGGGAGCCATCAGCAGCTCAAAGCCAAAAATGCGCTTCAGCAGTTTTTCCGCCACATAGTCGTTCCACATCCCTTCCTGGCCGGCAAAGACCTGGCGAATTTCATTGATGACCATGTAGAGGAAGGTGGCCGTGCCGGTGGCGGGGTCAAGGATATATACATCGGGGTCTGCCAGCCCTTGTGGCTTGTTGAAGCAGTCTTTCAGCAGGCCATCTATTGACCGCACGATATATGAGACAACCGGCTCCGGCGTGTAATAAACGCCTCGCATCTCCCGCACCTTGGAGTCGTAGGCTTTCAGGAAGGTTTCGTAGAAATGCACTACCGGGTCTTCCTTACCGCCGTGCTTGCCAAAGTTCTCCAGGACGGCTGCCATGTCCGCCTGTGCCAAAATCTGTGCCAGGTCGTCCACCAGCCAGGCGATACGGTCATCTAAATCCGGCCCGGCGATGGTGTTAAACAGCTTGCGCAGGAACGGGTTGGTTTTCGGCAGCAGGTAGGCGGCATTCTGTCGGGTGAAGTCCTTGTTATCCGGCGCGTTACACCGGGCGGCAAACAGCCCATAGGCGATGGTTTGGGCATACATATCGGCAAACTGTTCCACTGATAGGTCGGGAATAAGGTTTTCCTGGAAGGCCGCTAACTGATTGTGTAGACCACCACTCTCTGCTTCCTGATTGAAAGCATTGATGA
Source organism: Dehalococcoidia bacterium (assembly GCA_030605575.1). Lineage (GTDB taxonomy): Bacteria > Chloroflexota > Dehalococcoidia > Dehalococcoidales > E44-bin46 > E44-bin46. The sequence continues at coordinate 39,598 of JAUWIC010000016.1, read as the reverse complement.
TTAAGTCACGAATCATGTGTGCCAGCCGCGCCATGCGCTCGGCAAGCTCCTGTGGTGTGCCGACCCTCTCGGCCTGATGTTCAAGAAAAGTTGTTAAAAGCTTGGCAACTGCTTGAATCCCTTCCTTATCCCGTTTGATTTTACCGTCTTTGGTCGGTGTACCCAAACGCGCCGATAAACGCTTCTCCCCATCTACATACCAGCGGAACTCAAGGTAATCGGTAAGAATAAGATTTGTGAGCGAGCCAAGATAGCGCTGTAACTGCTCTGATTTCTCGGCTTCGTCTAGGCTCTTGCCAATATCCTTAGCCTCGATATAGCCAACGGTGACCGAGCCTTTTCTGAGGATGAAGTCGGGAGCGCCGCACTCGATATGTTTCGGCTCGTTGGTGGCGCTGATGCCTGAAGCCAGACTTTCGACTAAATCTTCAAGCGCCGAGCGATGGGTATGCTCAGTAGCATCACCCATCGCCAGCTTTTTCTCAATGGCGTGTATATATCCAGAAAATGACTCTATGTTACTCTGAGTTTTCCCCATTAGCAAAAAATCATCCTTGTGCGCATTATACTACACGGCCGAGCATCGTTCTACAAAGTAAGAGAATTAAGCAGAAACAGAAAATGATTGAACAAAATAGCGTTTTGTTAACTCTAACTTATTATTTTTCAATACTGAATCATCATCTTCACTGTCAATTGTTTCATCCTGCAATGTCTAACTTGACGCCTTCCTTCTTCTGAGTCACAAGTAAGTTTCACAAGTGCAAAAAATTCATTTCTTATTTGAGGCTATTGACAAAACGGAGGTAACAAGTTAACTTAGGTGCAACAAGTTCGAAGGAGGCAAGCCATGAATTTTTTTGGAATTGGAATCACTGGTCTCGTAGCTGCCATTATTGCCATTGTTTTAGGAATTATCATGATTGTTAAACCCCGGATAGTTGCTTACCTTATTGGTGCATACCTAATTTTCATAGGTGCCATGTTCTTTATACAAGAATATCTTCTATAATGCCTGATATAATAAATGACAATATGTAGTTCACTAGCTTGATCCTCTATTAGTTATAATGCCAATGTTCGCTAAATCATAATACATTGTTACGGAACAGCTGCATTAATTCCGTTTTTTTCACGCGATGGTTCATATAATACTGAAAATATTCCCAGCCCAATTTGCTGGGGGCAGGCCATGGGGTATTGACAAAAAACAACATCTATAATATAGAATACTGATAGTCATTCTTCAATAAAGGAGGAATAGAGATGCTAACTGAACTTTCACCTCACAGTCGAATAGCTGCTATCGTAGCCATTGTCTTCGGTATTATCATACTTGCAGTTCCAGCAGCACTCCATATTTTGGTTGGTGTGTTTCTGCTTGTTGTAGGAATACTATTCTTTGTCAAACGTAAGTAATTAGGATAGCACCGCTTTATAGAACCTCAAGCTATCCTCGAACCTTACTGACCTAGTGTATCTCTCCACCATGTCTAGGCTTTCCCAGCCACCAAGCCTTATGATGTGCTCACCCCAAGGATAGTAAAGGTATGACCAACTTCACTGTCAATTGTTTCATTCTGCGATGTCTAATTTGACACCTTCTTTCTTAAGGATATTGACAACCATGTAAAATAGAGTACAATTAAAGCACGTCTACTTGTGGTGCCAAATGTCGAAAAATTTATCGCCTAAGCAAATTTTCCTACTGCTGTATATATTGATTGGAGCCCTTTTTATCATTGCCGCTGAGCTTGAAGTATCAGTTCTTGGCCTTTTCTCTATGTTCGGGGCTCCTTTATTAATTATTATTATTTTCTTTGTTGTAGTAGCTATACCGCGTGCGCGAATTGCTCTTAGCCGGCTTGAAATACCGGAAAAGTATTCACCTAAGCATTTCTTGCTACTGTTATGGCTAACGGCACAAGCCTTTCTTCTAGGTATCGCATTGCACGGTGCCATTTATGCTCTGTTTATTCTCTGTTTTGGCTGGGGGTTTTGGGGTCAAGGTGATGAACCTGTCTTTTTCATTATTGCTCTTATTGTCGTCCCCGCCGGTGTTGTAGCGGGGGCTATCGGTAGGGTGTGGGAGTGGGCTGTGGTCAAGCCTATAGAGGAAATGAAGGCTAAAGGCATCCAGCTACCGACTACCTGGCGCTATTTTGCTCCTATCGGTAGCTATGCCTGGTTGTGGAAGTTCAGCAAGGGCATTGAGGTAATAACCGATAGGAGAATACGGGCGGCAGGAGTTTTCGCTGCCGTCTTTTTCCTGGGCATCATTGGCTTCGTTATTATCCGGGCTATTATCCAGCGCCGATTGGCCAGGGTAGCTACGTAGTGCCCCCTCTACGTAAAAAGGCGTACAATTGGAGTGTGCATACGTAAGCTAACCTTAAAATAGTCACAATTGTAGTGCTAGTGTAGGAGTTGGGGGATGGAAAAAGAGGCACAAGTACCGCTAGATAATATGGCGGTGGCTGATGCCTTTTTTGATTTGAGCGGAGGTGATGCCTATGTAAAGCTAGAGCTGGATATCTGGTCTGCGGATAGCAGGTTAATTCATCCTACTTTAATAGCTCGGTAGATTTAACAAAAGGAGGCTACAAATGAAAGTAATGCAGCGAGGAATTATGAAAGTCGCCCCGGGCAAAATGGCAGAAGCGATGGCGCTTACTGAAAAGCTCATGGCTCTCTCCAGTCGCTATGGGATGTCAACTACTGGGGCGAGGACGTACCGTCCCTTCACCGGAGGAGGCGATGTCATGCATACCGTCGTTATGGAGATTGAGTGGGATAGCCTCACCGAAATGGCAGCCTTTTTTGAGAAGATGGTGGCAGACCCGGAGTATCAGGCGCAGATGTCACAGTGGGATGTACTCCTGGAAAATCACCAAGTCGAATTGTATGCGGTAATGTTATAGCAGCCTGACTAACCAGATTTAGAAGTATACAGTCTTTAGGCTATGTGGGGTGGTATTATTGCCGGGAAGCTAATTCCATAATAAATAAACGGTGCGTTTGCGAGATTTACAAAGCCCTTGGATTAGGCAGCGTCTATACAATATTGATTCTCGGTCTGGGTAGAGTAATGAAATCGAACCCCCGATCAAGACCAGCCTGTCTTACACAACTTACGTTTTGTGCGGCATTGGAGTGATAGTCCTAGGCTAAGCCGTCCGCACAGATTGCATTGAACAGTAGCTTGAATTGTTCACCATTGGCCATCGTGGGCAGTCTCTAAGCCATTCCAACCCAGAGATGATTGTACCATCGCCGATGCTCTTCGCCAGCAACCTTTCGATACCTCGCTGTGGTATTAAAGCTAGCGTGCCCCAAATGCTCCTGAAGTAGCCTCAGCGCATCACCAGAGTCATCCAGCTTCATGGCATTGACAGCAAAGGCATCTCTAAGGCGATGGGGGCTAACTCCTCTCATCCTTCCGGTTTCAGGATTCACTAAACCTGCGAGGCCAGCTCTTTTAGCACAGTCTCTCACTATTTGCCAGGCCCGATGCCGGTTAAGGCTGAAGAGAAGAATAGATCCACTATAGGAGGTTAATAAGTCACGACCAACATAGTCCTTTAGTATTTCCAGAGTGTGTTTATCAACGGGTAACACTCTCACGCGCCGATGTTCTTGCTGACGCTTCTGAGCCTCACTGACTTCCTCGCCGCACTCAGGACAGAATTGGTGTCTCTTGCCTAACCTTGCCCTACACCCAATACATGATAGCCTGATACGCATCTTGAGATGCAGAACTGTGACAGTACCCCGCTCGAAGTCTATGTCACTCACCTTAAGCGCCAGAGCCTCTGAAACTCGACAGCCCAAACGAAACAAAATTCTGACAAGCAGCCTGTCGCGCAGGCAGCTCGCAGCTCGCTCCATCAGCCCTATGTCCGCAACTTCCAGATAAGTCTTCATCTTCCACAATTCTGACAGATATTCTCATCGCACGTTTCGCCCAGACTTGAGGCCCATAATCATAGGTATCGGCAAGTCTCGTCCTGATAAAAAGGTTCCTTTTTTAACCTTGACTCACAGATACAGTCTCGTAGATAGGAAGCCTTGGCGACCGTTTTTTACGCTTCTTTTTATCCTTTGCTCCTACAGGTCTCCCCAGCTTTTTACCCTGAGCCAAAGCTCTCTTCAACCCTGCCTTTGTCCTCTCACTCCTGCGCTGGCTCTCCATTCTCGCTACCCAGCCAGTTAAGGCATACAGTAGCTCCCCCAGCTCGCCCGGTGCCTCAGTCCAAGATTCTTGATAGGATATAACCTTAACCCCGTAAGTCCCCAGCTTGTGAACTAAGGTTAAGATTGCTAGGCTGCCTTCCCTAGATAATCTATCAAGTGCCCATACCAGCACAATGGCAAATTTGCCTCTCCTAGCATCGGTTAATAGCTGAGCTAATTGCCTTTGATGCCCGATTTTCCAGGCGGATTCCTCCTCCTCATAGACTGCAACAACCTCAAAGCCACGCTGGCTTGCCCATTCAGTCAACACTGTGGTCTGGTTCTGGGTATCCTGCTCACCTGTGCTTACACGGCTGTAAATACAAGCCTTTTTCATTGCTTAACCTTGTTTCAAGATGTTTGGCTATTAACTTTGCCTTTTATCTTCTAATTTTATAGTTATAACTTGTGGTCTGGCGCTTAGAATAAGGTTTTCTGTAATGCTTTGCCTCTTTTAACTAACTTTGCTCTGGTCTCAGGTGATAGTTTCTTTTTAGCCCGTGGTGGCTTGATCCTATCTTTGGATATTTCATATCCCCTGCCACCAAAGCCGTTATCCATCGTCGGCTTCAAACCTAGCTTACCTTCCAGATGTTTTTGCCACGCCTTGTTATAGGTGAAGATATAAGCAACAGGTTCGGCTTCATTGAAGTTGATTATCGTTTCCTTTTCATATGAGCTTAATTTCCTTTTTGTGGTCATCTTATCCCTCGCCTTATTATCAATACTTCTTACATCTATCAGCCCAAAGGGTATTGCCCGTCAGGATGCCAATGGCAACAACAATAGCCTCCAGTTTTAGTTGCTAAAGCCTACATCACGAGCTGGCTTATCATGCCGTCTTAGCCTCAGCCAGCCACCTTCTAATGTCAGCGATATGGCCCTCCAGATTTCGGATTTGGTTTAGAGCATACGAGTCTATCCTCGGGGCACCTGTAAGTTGTGCCTTCAGCCTTATCACCTCTGCCTCTTTCCATACCAAGGTTGAGCGAAGCTGAAGTATATTCCCCGTCTTCCAGATAATAGGTGGGACGATGGCCTCTTCCTCCACCTCAGCAACGGTTTTAGCTTCGGCAGTGGCGGTTTCCCCTTTTTCCTCTCCGTAGCTCTTCCCTGTTTTCACCAGTTTGAACCGCACGGCTAACCTCTAAAAAATGTCTCCAATACTCCTCTGCAACAATGAAACACTTTAGTGCCTCGTATCTAGCGTCCCGTTATTTTGTATCTTGGGGGTGTTTCACCAAGCTATTGCAATAAGTGAAACACTCTGGCGTTATTTCATGTATTTCACTAGCTTGCAACAACATTTTTCCTATCTGCCTCTCTATCTGTGGCATCAGGTGTTTCATAGTTTCACAACCCTATGTCAAAAATTTTTTGCCTCCGATGTTGCTGTTTCCTGTTCCAACACCATCTCCTCACCCGTCAGTGGATGCACAGCTTTAAATCCGGTTGCCAGCTCAGGGAATGCCCCGGCTAGTTCCTCAACGGACGGCAAAGCACTAGGCATCTGGCTCTTACTGAAGCCGGGGCTTACGGACTTGATGCGTCCTTTAGCCGTCTCACTGACTACCTCCACCAATCCAGCCTCTACGGCTGGCTTTAGCCACCGGGAAACTGAGGACGAACTAGTGTCCAGGGCGGAAGCTATTTCCGTCGGCTTCACCACTAGGCTTTCATCTCCGCTAGCTGCCTTCTCTTGATGAAGACGCTCAACCTCGGAAACCAGTGCCTCGACCTTTTTATTAATACCAGCTAGGGAAGCTGGGAACACTAGCTCTACCAATTCCCTTGCCATAAAGTAGTCCTCAAGTCCTGCAGTCAGCGTATCACCCTTACTTTGGCGCTGATACTGGTGCAAGAGGGCAATGACCTCGATGAGCGCCAGAAGTTTATTAAAATCCCGGCGCATCCTCAGGGGCCGGTTTGGTGTATGCTCTGCTAGCCACTCGCCATAAGGAATGCGAACCTTCCACAACTTTAATGACTCCTGTGCCCGGCGCCAGACTGCCACCTCTGCCTCGGTCAATCCAAAGCTACCTTCATAACGTTTAGCTGACTCTACCTTGGCTGCAAGGGTTAACCTCGGTGACTCATCCATAATTAACGACCAATGGCGAGTCTCGCTTTCTGGAGATAACTCGGGACTGGTAGTAGTAATGATGAAATTTGTCGGGCCTTCTTTCTCTAGCCGCCGAGTTATCCACTTATTTGTGCCGGGGTCCTTTTCAGGCACCCAAAAAATGACCTTGCCTTCGCTTTGCAGTGTTCGGATATTGTAGTCTGCTGCTTCAGCGCCCCATCGCTCAAAAATCACAATCGTTCTATGAGCGAAGGATTCCTCCTCAACCATATAAAGAAGTGCTTGTCTGCTCATCCCCGTCATCAGCAGATATGCTGACGGTGGGAACATTTCGAGGACCTTCCCCACCACGTAGGATTTGCCGCTCGCACTTTCCCCTTTGGGCGTGATAGAGATAGGCTGGTCGGTGATACGAGAGGTTATGGCCAAATAGAGAATGCGAATATTGGAATCCTCGCCGGCTACACCCAAGGATTGAACCATTTTCCCCACTCGGTAGAGTAGTGCAGGGTCTTTGAGGACTGCGTGAGCGCGGGCTTGAACCTCTGGGTTCGGTGGCGGAGGTGTCTTCTTGACCTCTTCAGCCACTGTTCTGTCTACAAACCTTAAGTATTCCAATTCCTCTTTGGCTTTATTCAACTGAGCTTGAAAGTCTCGCCGAGGAATCTTCAATTGCTCTAAGCAAAGGACACGATATTGTTCTAGCTCCACTGGTTCGACTTGAGCCAGCTTCTTAAAAAGGTCTTGGAGAGCTTGAAGCCGGTCCTGGGTTGATAGGTGAGTAATGTCTTCAATTTCCCATATAAGAGCAGATTTGCCTTGTCCTAGGAACTGCTTCAATGCTTCAGAGCCTTGAGACACCAGAAAATCGTCGAGTCCTACCTTTGAGCCGTCAGGGGCGGGCTTGAAATGGATGACTCTTAGCTGAGCCTCCCGTGTTACTAGCTCACGCTCCAGAATAAAGGTGGCTTCTTTTACCTCACTTTTCTCAGTTATGTCGGAGTCATTAGCGATAATGGTGGGCCTGCCCCTCCATTGCAATTGCGCCAATTCGGAGATGAGGCGATGCTCCTGATAGAAAGACCAAACACCACCTAAGCCGATGCAAGGGAAGTCCTCCTGGTCCGCCTTGGCTGCCTTTTTCTCCCCCTCAGAGATGATGACAGGAGTTTTAGGGTCTTTGAGTGCCTCCCAGCTTTTGGGCGGAATGTAAGCTCTGACCATGGCACCCTTCGGAGAAAGATATTTAGCCGGCTTGCCCTCGATAATCGGGGGGTTGTCAGGCTTTACTCTCCAGAATGGCTTGGCTCCACCTACACAGGGGTAGGGGATGACCAATCCCGGCCCAGCATCAAAGCCTAGAATGGCTTTGCCTTGAGCAGCAGTTGCTGAGTAGAAGCCTAGAGCTTCAATGGTATCGTCACTCAGGCCAGAGCGGCGCAAGTCCTCCAAATGGTGGGGTGATAACGACAGCCTTTGATTTCGGCTTTCGCCCGTGTTATAATTTTCTCGGTTCAAGGTAATATCTCCCTTCTTAGCCGCTTCCCGCTCAGGCCCTTCTTAGACTCGGCGGAGGCGGCGCTCCTTTTTCGTCAGGGGTCTCCCCTGATTCCCCAGTGCCGGCACGGCTAGGCTTACCCCTGCCACGAATTGCGCTAAGCAGCAGCAGGCGGGCTATAGCCAGCGCATGCGCTCTGGCTTGTGGTGATAGCCCATCTGGCTTATGTTCTCTGGCCAACGGCTTTTGCTTCATCAATGACCTTCTTGATTCTCTCCACAATTTCAGGCGTAATTGGTCGTCTGCCTCTTTCCAAATCGCAAAGACTGGTTTGGTTTATGCCAAGAAGCTGGGCCAATTGCCATTGTTTTAACCCTGCTCGCAAGCGCAGAGTAATCAATTGGAACCTATTCATAATTCCCCAAAAAATGCTACAATTAAATTTAAGAATAAACAGGGCTTCCACTTATGTCTAACAAGGGCAAAACAGGCAAAATAGGCAAGGCTAAGGACGTGCTGACGACAGGTGACGTAGCAAAAGAGCTAAGCATTCCTAGGCGGACAGTCACATATCTAGCCAATAGAGGCTTCTTACCCACTCTACGTCGTATCGGAGATGAAGGTCATTACCGCTTCTCAAGGGAAGAAATTGAGAAGCAGAAGGTGACCAAGGTAACTCCTTCTACAAAATTGTCGAACCAAGTTCAGCTTGTGCACCTGGTAAGATGGCAACGGCAGTTGGCTCACCTTGAGGACATTCGACAAGGAGTCAAAAAACTGTACGGTGAACTGACACTTCCATTACCAGAGCACCTTGATATATCCGACCTTTCAAAGGGGCAGAGAGCATTCGACTATCCACCTCGGCTTATTCGATGGCAACAGGCGGATGATGGTAGCTACAGGCTAAGGTTCAGCGAGGAGTTCAATCTGGTAATGGAGCATCTGCACTCGACAGGGAATAGAAAACTATTGCAGAAATTAGAAGAATGGTGTCAGCTCGGTGGCAAGTGGGTTGAAGAATGCCATCGCTTACAGGTGAGCACCCGACAGTTGATTCAAGAGAAGATTAAAATAGAGAAGCAGCTTGGCACTGGGCAATGGGCACACGGCTTGTATGAGGGCTTCTGGTGGACTATCTATAGCGGTGGCTTTTCAGACAGAACCGGGGATTTGGAATATAAGAGAACGAGTGAAAGGAATAACTTGTGTATCCTTACTGAGTTAAGTGGCCCAACACCTCTGGCGTGTATTTACCCTGACGAGTTCGAGGCAGTGAAGACCGTGCACCGAAAGCTGGGGAGAGAGCAGCGGGAACTTCCCCTCGTTAAGGGAATCCTTAAAATGACAGCGGAAATAGATTCTCTTAAGGAATTGCTCTCTCATGAATTGGGCGAGTTCGCCAAGCAAGAGATTATTCCCGGCAAATGTAGTGCATGTATCGCATAGATTTGGCAGCCACCATTTTATACCGACAAGGCATCCGCTACATGGTAGGAGTGGCGCTAAGCGAGGCAAGGAGACGTATGAGTTCGGGTTTCACATCCGCAACACTCACTGGCCTGGTCGGTGGCGGGCACTGGCCAAGACCGGGTGAAATAAGCCTTAGTCATCGTGGGGTTCTGTTCCTTGATGAGCTCCCTGAATTTGGACATTCCCTACTTGAGATACTGCGCCAGCCTCTGGAGGACAAGGTAATTACCATCAGCCGGGCTCAAGGCAGCGTAACCTTCCCCGCCAACTTTATGCTGGTCGGAGCTATGAACCCCTGCCCCTGCGGCTTCTATGGCGACCCATTTAGACAGTGTACCTGCTCTCCCAGCCTGGTTTCCCGATATCAGAAGCGTATTAGCGGACCATTCATTGACCGGGTGGATATATTTGTTGAAGTGCCCCACATTGACTACGAAAAGCTAGCCGATGACAGATTAGGGGAACAATCAGACAAGGTCCAGGCCAGGGTTAAGGCTGCCCGTTCGATACAACAAAAGCGCTTTGAAGGAACAAAACTAACCTGCAACGCTGAAATGACGCCGCCCGAGGTACGAGCGTTCTGTCAGGCGGAAGAATCAGCCCAGAGCTTGCTTAAAGCCGCTATGAAACAGCTTTATCTTTCCGCCCGAGCTTTCCACCGCATCTTAAAGCTGGCCCGCACCATTGCCGATTTAGAAAATGCTGATATAATTAAAGCCCATCACCTGGCTGAGGCTATCCAGTATAGACCAAGACGGATGCTGTAAGCCAGCCAGGGTAAAAAATAGTTAAGTTAATCGCTATGCTTAGCTCAAATCAGCGATAATCCGCTTGTATTCGTCCTCTGTAAAGGCACGGAGGGTTTCGGTACGCACGCTACCCTGCGAACCAAGAGTAAGAGCCGCTTTCATTATAGTTTCATCGTCCGGCGCTTCCACCACGAAGGCCATTTCATATTCACCCATTAATAAATAGAACGCTTTAACATGCGCACCCACAGCTTTAAATGTTTCCTTAGCCGCCTCCACCCTAGCGGGACTATTTTTAAGATCCTCCGTACCTCTACCGGCAAGTAGAAAAAGCATCATATAAGTGGCCATTACACTATCTCCTTTTTGAAATACTTATCGCATGAATTGCTATTAAAACGGTACACATATATTCTCGAATTGTCAAGACTAAACAAGCCAAAGTTACGGAGTAAAGAATATATACCCCCTCGCCTTGAAACTATTTGGACATTAAATGCTGACATTATTAAAGCCCATCACCTGGCTGAAGCCATCCAGTACAGACCAAGACGAATGCTGTAGCTAGGCGGATTTGGAGAGGACATAAAGAAGAAGCCCTTTACGAAGGGTAGATTAAAGGGGCGAAGCCCCTTCAAAAAGAAAGTCCCCCTCTCCTTTGAAGGAGAGGGGGATAAAGCGGGTTCCCTGAAAAATCAAAGATTTTTTAGGGTGCATAAAGAGGGTGAGGATGATAAAGAGTCTCATCCCCAAAGCCGCAAGCCACCACCTATACTGAGCATGACCAAGCCAACAATAATGCTTATCCAACCCCCTATCTTTACTGAACTATGCTGGGGGTGTTCTGGTGAACGCTGTAAAAACTCTCTCAAATCAGTGCGGCTAGATAGGGCATTATAGTAGCTCTTCTCCTGTCTCCTGCCCCAGAAAAACACGGCTATGCCAACGCCGACAAAGGCAGCACCCATAACCATTAGTATGAAGCTATCGGGATAAGGCATCTCCCACCTCTCCCTATAAGAGACCTCAACAGGAATTATATGCCCTACCAGCGCCGTTTGCAACCAGACTGGGGAGATTACCTCTAATTTTATGTAACCTCAACAGTAGCCCCAGCCGCTTCCAGTTTCTGCCTGGCAGCGGCGGCCTCATCCTTACTAACCCCTTCCTTGACTGCTGTCGGGGCACTCTCCACCAAGTCCTTGGACTCCTTCAGCCCTAAGGTGGTCAACTCCCGCACGGCTCTAATCACACTAATCCTATTAGCCCCTGCCTCCTTAAGAATCACGTTAAACTCTGTCTTCTCCTCAGCAGCTGGAGCTGCGGCTTCGGCTCCTGCCGCTGCCGGAGCAGCTACTACCGGGGCAGCAGCGCTAACTCCAAACTCAGTCTCCAGAGTCTTTACCAACTCTGACAGTTCAAGCACCGTCATATTCTTTATGGCCGCCATTATGTCCTCAATAGCTGTTTTCTGCCCTTTCCCGGCTTGGGCAGGAGCTTTCGGCTGACTAACATCGGCTTTAACTGCCTTAGGTTTTTTTACTGCTCTCTCTGCCGACGGCTGCTTTTCGACCTCAGCCGATTCCTCTCCCGTGCCTGACTCAACCTTCGCCTTTTTTTCTGCCATTTTATTCTGCCTCCAATTGTTTAATTCTAGCCTGCAAAACCCTCGCCACCCCCGTTATCGGAGCGGTAAGGCAATTAACTAAACTAGCTATGGGACTCTGCATCCCACCCAGAACCTTAGCCAACAATATCTCCCTTGATGGGAGTATGGACAGGGTTATCACCTCGTCTGGAGTAAGTAATCTACCACCTAAAAAGCCCCCCTTGATAGTTAGACTCGACTTTGAGGTGCGAATGTAGTCAGCCAAAGCTCTAGCTGGCTTAGTTATATCGCCATAGCCAAAAGCAATAGCTACCGGACCATCAAAGGAGGTTGCCAAATCAGCCCTGCCCGCTCTTTCAGCGGCAAACCGAGCCAGAGTATTCTTCACCACTCGATACCGAACATCTGACTCCCCCAATCTACGACGCAAAATAGTTATCTCAGAAGCTGATAACCCCCGGTAGTCGGTTAAAACACCAATGCTACATTCAGAAAAAGCCTCTTGCAGTCTATCAATAATCTGTGCCTTCTTTTGTCTAGACATCCTTATTGCCTCCTAACCTTAAGCTGAGCATTCATTTAAAAAAATAAGTCCTTGCGCCAACTACACAAGGACTGAGGCAAAAACCGAATTTAAAGGACTTTCAAGCAATGAGCATCGAAGTCGGTTTAAAACCTTTTCCCTCGGCAGGCAAACTAATTTAAGCCTTTAATTGGCGCCCACTATCTCAGGGAATTATTTAATTGTCAACCAAGCATAGCATCAACCGGAGCTTAAAGCAAGGGTTGGTTTAAGGTCAAGCCTTATCCCAGGACCCATGGTCGTGGTTAAAGAGGCAGTCCTGATATACTGCCCCTTGGCACCACTCGGTTTAGCCCTCACCACGGCCTCTATCACCGCAGTCAGGTTATCCATCAACTTATCAGCTTCAAAACTAACCTTACCCAACGGGACGTGAATGATAGCCGTCCTGTCCAGCTTAAATTCCACCCGACCTTTACGGGCATCGCCTATTACCCGGGGCAAGTCAGCCGCAGCGACCACTGTTCCTGATTTAGGGTTAGGCATCAAACCCCTCCTCCCCAAAATTTTCCCCAACTTACCCACCTTACCCATCATGTCAGGGGTGGCAATAGTGGTATCAAAATCTAACCAACCATCCTCAATCTTCTTCACCAACTCATCACCACCGACAAAATCTGCCCCCGCCGTTTTGGCAATTGTTTCCGCCTCACCCTGGGCAAAAACTAAAACACGCACTGTCTTACCCAGCCCGTGAGGCAAAAGGGCAACGCCACGCACCTGCTGGCTGGCATTTCGGGGGTCAACACCCATCCTGAGGTGAAGTTCCACCGTCTCATCAAACTTGGCATAAGCCATCTTCTTAGCCAGCTCAATAGCTTCCCGAGGAGGATAGTCTCCTGTCCCCTCCAGCAGTTTAACCGCCTGTTGATAGTTTTTACTCTGTCTTACCATTTCTTACTTTCCGCTTAGATAGCCAGCGTTAGAAATTATTCCGGCTCATATTTTGGAGCCCTCCTAAACGGGCTTTTATAGTTAGGGTCCTTAAGGTATGGGCAGGAATCACCACAACTTCTTAGGTCACCACATTTAACGGCGGAGCTCCCGTCATCCCATTTAAGAATAAAGACACTAACATGCTTTACCGGGCAATGGACTCGGCGCCTCTCAATCATTTTGGCCATATCTCTACTGGCCTTCCTTTCCCAGAAGTGACCTCAATTCTGTCCCACGTTTTGCCCTTTTCTTGACTATCAGCATAAAAGCTCGGGGAACATCTGCCATCAGAGACTTTGATTGTTCGGCAGCATCGGCGTAAAACTTTACTATCTTCTCTTCAAGCTCAATAGCCTTACCCAACGCATCATGATAGCTGGTGCCCTCGGCTAGTGCCGTCTCAAGCTTATACGCATCAGGCTCTATATCAAAGGCAAAACAACCCTCAATGGCATCACTGATAACCCCGTAGTACGCCCTTTCAATCTGCACTATATTCTTCCTATTCTCGGTGGCAAAAGCGACCAAAACATCCTTGTCTTCGGCGTATCGCTGAGCCAAATCCTGGTAAAACTTCGCCGATTCATCCTCCAGGCTCTTAGCAAAACTAATAACCGCCGACGCTGTTTGTAGATTCATATTCATTACCCCCTTATTAAAACCACCTCTGGATGACAACTTTACTTTCAGTGAAGAAACGGACAGCTTCTTGACCCTGGGTATGTAATATGCCGAAGAACGATTGCTTCATCCCACTAAATGGGAAGAATGCCATCGGTGCCACTATGCCAATATTTATGCCAACACTACCACTGGTAACCCGGTATTGAAACTCTCGGGCAATTTTACCACTTGCGGTAAAGACAGCATGAGCATTACCAAATAAGTTGGAATTAGCCATCTCTATGGCTTCATCCAGATTTTTGGCTCGCATAACACTCATTACCGGCCCAAAGATTTCCTCACTACCTATTTTCATATCAAGGGTAACGTCCTCGAAGATAGTTGGGCCAAGGAAGCAGGTGTCAGGATAGTCACCGACAACCTTTATGTTCTTCCTACCATCAAGCCTGAGTTTTGCCCCCTGTTGCAGGCCACTCTCTATATATCCTATTACCTTCTCCTTTTTCTCTTTATCACGTAGGGGACCCATCTGGACCGATTCATCAAGCCCGCAACCGATAACTATCTTGGATGTCGTGGCAACAACTGCATCCATAAAACTCTTATAGAACCCATCATCTTCACCGACAATAACCAGGTTGGCACCTGACAGGCATCGTTGACCGGTGTTGCCAAAGAACGATGTCATGAGGGCTAGTATGGTGGCTCTTACATTAGCATCGGGCATTATTACCATAAAGTTCTTGGCACCACCCTGAGCAATAACCCTCTTACCCATCTCGCCACACCTCTTGTAAATAACGTCTCTGGCGGTGGGAGTGGAGCCAACGAAGGCTATCCCTTGAATATCGGGATGGTCTAACATCCCATTTACCACCGTCCGGCCGCCATTGACCACGTTCCACACCCCCGGGGGGAAACCAGCTTCATCTACCAACTCGGCAATCTTCATTTGACTGAGGGGCACTTCGCTTGACGGCTTGATAACCACGCAGTTTCCAGTAGCCACCGCATACGGTGCCGACCACAGCGGAATCATGAATGGGAAGTTAAAAGGACCTATTATGCCGAAAACCCCTAAAGGCTGTCGAATGAGGTACTCATCTATGCCGGTGGCAATATCCTCCAGATTGTACCCCATCATCAAGGTGGGAACCCCACAGGCAACCTCTACATTTTCAATTCCCCGTCTTGTTTCTCCCCTGGATTCGTCTATGGTCTTTCCGTGCTCCTGCGTCTGGACCCGACTAACCTCCTCAAAATGCTCCTCCAGTAACTCCTTCAACCTAAAGAGACATCTTGCCCTGGCCAGTGGAGTTGTCCGCCTCCAATCAGGAAAAGCCGCCTTAGCCGCCTCTACGGCGGCTTCTATCTCATCTTTGGTTGAAATCGGAACTTTGGCAATCACCTCATACTTAGCTGGATTCACCACATCCCTAATCTCACCCTTAGATTCAACCCATTCCCCATCGATGAAGTTCTTAACCAGTGGCACTCCCTTTATCGGTTCTTCTAAAATCATCCTGCATTGCCTCCTTAGTTTTTAGTGTGAGTAAGCCAGTTTATAAAGCTCTATTATCTCTTCCTTTGTTGCCTGGCGGGGATTATTGGCTGGGCTACCGCTAGCAATAGCATCTTCGGCCATCTTAGGCGCCAATTTATCCAGTTTTTCTTTATCCACGCCCAACTCCTGTAACGAAGGTATTTTAATATCCTTTACTAACCTCCTAATAGACTTAGCGGCTAAATCGGCGGCTTCCAGAATAGTGAGATTATCCACATTCTCTCCCATCGCTTGAGCCACACGGGCATATCTAGCCGGATTACCAATCAAGCTGAACTCGGTAACCACACCTAAGAGAGCGGCATTAGAAACCCCATGAGCCACGTGGAAATACGCCCCAATAGGTCGGGACATCCCGTGAACTAAAGCCACCGATGAGTTGCTAAAAGCGATGCCCGCCTGAAGCGCTCCCACCATGGTTTTCTCCCTCGCCTCTATATTATTTCCGTTAGACCAAGCCTGCCTCAAATTACCCGAGATGAGTTCAATAGCGGAAAGACAGAAAATATCACTCATCGGCTGGGCTTTTACCGAAACATAGGCTTCAATAGCGTGAGTCAGGGCATCAATTCCCACGGCGGCGGTTAGACCACGCGGCATTGACAGAGTTAACAGCGGGTCAACAATAGCCTCTCGAGGTATAAGAAATGGGCTACCAATGAGCATTTTGACATCCCTTTTGGTATCGGTAATTATAGTAAACTGAGTGACCTCGCTGCCGGTACCAGCCGTGGTCGGGATGGCTATGAGTGGGGCACCTCCTTTAGGAATCTTACCCAGCCCCTGGTAATCTTCAATGGCACCGCCATTGGTAGCCATAACTGCGATTGCCTTGGCGGTATCAATGGCACTGCCGCCGCCTATAGCTAACAAAAAATCACACCCATTTTCTTTATAGGCCTTAAGACCATCCCGGACGAATTCCACTGTGGGCTCGGTAAAGACGCCGGAATATATAGTAAATTGAACCTTAGCCTGAGACAGGGCTCGTTTGATATTATCTAATATCCCCAATTTGAGCAGAACTTCATCAGTAACAATTAAGCCCTGCTTAACCCCCAGTTTCCTACTTTCTTCTCCGACTTGTTCCGATGCCCCTGAGCCAATAATCAGCACCGGGGGGATATAAAATGCTTTGGCCGATAACATAACAGCCCCTCCTGTCACTCTATCTCAATCCCCATACTCCGGGCTGTGCCCTCAATGATTCGCTCTGCCCCCTCAATACTAGTCGCATTCAGGTCCTTAGCCTTAAGCTGAGCTATCTCACGAAGCTTATCCCGGGACAGCTTGCCTATTTTTTCACGACCAGTATCGCCAGAACCCTTTTCCACACCTAATGCCTGCTTCAGCAAATCAGTAGTTGGCGGTGTTTTAGTAATAAACGTAAATGACCTATCATCAAAGACGGTTATTTCAGCTGGAATAATAGACCCCGCCTGAGAGGAAGTACGCTCGTTGTACTCCTTACAGAAGGCCATAATATTAATCCCGTGCTGACCTAAAGCTGGACCTACCGGAGGGGCTGGATTGGCCTTACCGGCGGGAATCTGCAATTTAATCACGGCTTTTATCTTTTTCGTCACCTGTGTCTCCTAAGAGAGCCTAAAGCTTCTCCACCTGCAAGAAGTCAAGCTCCACCGGCGTTTCACGCCCAAAAAGGGATAACAGCACCCTAACTTTACCCTTCCCCGAATTTATACTGTCCACCACCCCGATAAAATCAATAAACGGACCGTCAACCACCCGAATACTCTGCCCCTCCCGAAAGCCAATTCTAAGCCTGGGGGCTTCAGCTTCCATCTGTTTCAAAATCCGGCCAACTTCCTCCTCCCGCAACGGAACCGGTTTATTGCCACTACCAACAAAACCAGTGACACCAGGGGTATTACGTACTACTTTCCAGCTCTGGTCGCTCATCTTCATTTGAACCAGGACATAACCGGGCAATATCTTCTTGGTCACCGTCCGCCTCTGCCCACTTCTAACCTCAATCTCGTCCTCAGTAGGTATAACCACCTGAGAGACCTCGCCCTCAGAATCCATAAACTTAATACGTTGCTCTAAATTCTTCTTAACTCGTTCTTCATACCCGGAATAGGTATGAATTACAAACCAAGATTTTGGCTCCTCCATTAATGCCCTCACTTAGGTAAAGATTTTGGGGAAAACGCAATATCCCCCCTGGATGATGACGCTTCAGCCCAACCTGGAACCAATAAGCTTCTATCCACCCAAAAAGAATTTACTGGCAAAGTCAGCAAAACCAATATCAATGAACCCTAGAGCTAGACCAGCGATGATACAAACAATCAGCACTATAACTGTCAAATAGGCAACTTCTCGTTTGGGAAGCCAAACTACCTTCTTTAACTCGGTGATAACCTCGCCAAAGATTCTAAATCTTGAACCGCCTCGCTTGGTAGTATGATATGTCATTGAAGGAATCTCACCTACTTCTTAGTCGCATAGCCCTATTTTATCTCTCTATGGAGTCGATAAGCACGACATCGGGGGCAGTATTTTCTAAGCTCTAATCGTTGGGGGTCATTTCTTCTATTCTTAGTAGTAGTATATGTCCTCTGCTTGCACTCAGTACAGGCAAGATGAATTATAACCCTGGCTTCAGCTTTCCTAGCCATATCACTCTATAATGCGGCTAAACGTGCCAGCACCTACTGTTTTACCCCCCTCCCTAATAGCAAAACGCAAGCCTTTCTCCAAGGCTACAGGATAAATGAGTTTTACCTTCATGGTTATATTATCACCAGGCATAACCATCTCCACCCCTTCTGGTAGTGCAATCTCGCCGGTAACATCTGTCGTCCTGATATAAAATTGGGGTTTATAGCCGGTAAAGAAGGGGGTGTGCCTCCCTCCCTCCTCCTTACTCAATACATAGACCTCAGCATCAGCATAGGTATGTGGTTTAATAGAACCAGGGGCAGCTATCACCTGTCCTCTTTCTACCTCGTCCCGGTCTATACCTCTTAGCAAGCAGCCAACGGCATCACCCGGCTCAGCTTCATCCAGAATCTTGTGGAACATCTCCAGGCTGGTAACCACTGTCTTACGGGGCTCATGATGTAAGCCGACTATCTCAACCTCGTCCCCGGGCTTAATCACACCCCTCTCAACCCTACCTGTGGGCACCGTGCCCCGACCTTTAATGCTAAAGACATCCTCTACCGGCATCAAAAATGGCTGGTCTTTGGCTCGCTTGGGAATAGGAATATAGCTATCTACAGCATCCAGCAGCTTCCAGACGCTGCCACACCATTGACATTCTCTCTTACCGCAACCACACTCACCAGCCTTAAGCCCACTCACTCTCACCACTGGTATCTCATCCCCAGGGAACTCATATTTATTAAGCAGTTCCCTTACCTCCATCTCTACCAGTTCCAGAAGCTCCTCATCCTCCATCAAATCAACCTTATTGAGGGCAACTACAATATACGGAACCTCCACCTGACGAGCTAATAAGACATGTTCCCTGGTCTGAGGCATAGGCCCATCAGGGGCACTCACCACCAATATAGCCCCATCCATCTGGGCCGCCCCGGTTATCATATTCTTAATAAAGTCGGCGTGTCCCGGACAGTCTATATGAGCATAATGCCGCTTCTCTGTCTCATACTCAACATGAGCAATAGCGATAGTTAGTCCTCGTGCCTTCTCCTCGGGTGCATTATCAATACTCTCAAACGAGCGAAATCCAGTAGACCCTATCGTTGATAACACCTTGGTTATCGCTGAGGTCAAAACTGTTTTCCCATGGTCAACATGACCGATAGTGCCCACATTGCAATGTGGCTTAGTCCGCTCAAACTTCTTTTTTGCCATTTCTAACCCCCTTTACCTAAGCCCACAACCAGATTCGAACTGGTGACCCCGTTCTTACCAAGAACGTGCTCTTCCTGCTGAGCTATGTGGGCGTTGGTCTTATTATACCGATTTTTATAACTCGGTGTCTAGTCAAAGCTCTACCATGGTTAAACTATAGTGGAGGGGGCAGGATTTGAACCTGCGTAGCCCTTTCAGGCGGCAATTTTACAGACTGCTCCGATTAACCACTCCGGCACCCCTCCCCGTATAACCACCAAAACTAAGTAACCCAGCCCGAGAGGGGATTCGAACCCACTAACCTACCGATTACAAGTCGGTTGCGCTACCATTGCGCTACTCGGGCACCACCTCTCGAAGCTTCTCCCAAAAGCTAGTCAACTAAAATATTATAAAAATGTGAGAGAGAAAAGTCAAGCTTACAGTTGGCCCCCTTAAGAATTACCGCCTTTTCTCCTGGTAATCACATCATATAGCTCAGGGCGACGGTCGTTTATAAAATCTAGCTCAAACTCACCGGGTATAACGGTGACATGTTTTTGTCGCGCTGAGTCTAGACTGACCTCACCATATATGATTTCTTCCTTATCGGGACTGGCCAGGCTTAGGATTTCCCCAGAGGCATCAACGATTTCACTCAGCCCGGCAAATGAGTAGCCCCTCTCACTGCCAACCCGGTTGGCTGATACCACATGAACCCGGTTCTCAAAGGCTCGGGCAATAATGACATGAGTGTACTTTTCCCCCCGACCCCGAGGGAAGTTGGTGGACAGGGCTAATACATCAGCTCCCAGTAAGGTCATAACCCTTGAGCTCTCGGGAAAGGCAATATCATAGCAAATCAGCAGACCTATGTTACCTATCGGGGTCTGATGTACCTGAAAAGGCCTATCGCCAATGTCCACGAAGCGGTCAACTCCCAAAAAAGGGAGATGATTCTTTCTATACCCGGCGATAAGCCCCTGAGGTCCGACCAACGCCGCCGCATTAAATAATCTGTCGCCCTCCTTTTCCAGAAGACCAAAGATAACATAGGTTTTGAGCTCCTGGCAGAGGGAAGCAATTCTTTCAGTACTGGGTCCGGGTAAGGTTTCAGCAAAAGACAGTGCCTCTCGGCGGCTGGAAAAGACATAACCGGTCAGGCTACACTCAGGAAACACTATCAGGTTAGCCTGGTTATCGGCGGCTTCTCTAACTGCGCTAACCATACTTTCCAGATTCTCCCCGATTTTCATCAGCCCCGGCTCCATTTGAACCGCCGCCATCTTTATCCTGTCTGACATAGAGCCTCCTTAAATACAAGACTATGCCACATAAATTTAACTGGTAGCGCATACCGGATTCGAACCGGTGATCTCCTCCTTGAGAGGGAGGTGTCCTAAGCCACTAGACGAATGCGCCACACACGTAACAGGTGATAAAAGTTCACAAAAGTTCACAAAAGTGCTGTTTGATAAGTTCCTTGAATCCCGTCCTCAAGGTATCAGTCAAAGGACTGTTGAAAGCTATCATTACACTCTCACTGGCTTTATCGGTTATCCCTTGACTGCTGAGGGGATAACCCAATACCTCAATAGTCTATCATGTCATAATGGCAAGCTCAAGTTCTACTCGTGTCTCAGAGCACTTTGTAACTGGCTTTATCAGAATGGGCATATCCCTGATAATCCTATTAGCAAAGTATCTCCGCCAAAGACACAAAAGAAACTGCTACCTGCCGTTAGCAAGGAGCAACTTGAAGTGTTACTCAAGCACTGCCATTGTGAACGGGATAAAGCCCTTATCAGCTTATTGTGGTATTCGGGAATGAGACTATCAGAAGCTATCAATGTAAGGGCAAGAGATTTCAATTGGCAGGAAGGCACAGTTATTGTATTGGGCAAGGGTAATCGTTATCGTAAGTGTCTTGCTGGTAACGGTCTGATAAATAAGTGGTTTGCCGAGCACGATAGCTTTGAACTCAACAAAGGTGGTGCTCAAACAATGTTGAAGCGACTTAAGGCTCAAAGTGGTCTTCAGTGTAATGCACATTCATTTAGACGAGGTTTCTGTGTTCACAATGTGAAGATTGGCTTATCTACCCGTGTAGTCCAGACTCTAGGGGGGTGGGAGAATATCACAATGGTGGAGCGTTACTCCAAATCACTCACCTTTGACGATGCTTTGGGTGTTTATCGCATGGTGAACTCTCATGGCTGACTAGGTGGCTGGGAAAGCCTAGACATGGTGCTGAGATACACTAGGTCAGTAAGGTTTGAGGATAGCTTGAAGCTCTATAAGGGACTGCTTTAATAGGTCAATGAGGACTAAGGACTCAATCCACAGTTGAGCACTATGTCTGGATTAACTACTGGAGGCAAGTCACGTTAGGTTGTAGTACTTTTCTTGTGTTGCTTCTTCACAGGTAGAGATATCTTAATTCTCTCCATTTCAGCAACTGATGCTTCATTTAACAGTTGTCGGACAGCCCCAACAATGTCTTCGGGAGAAACCGTAATATCGGTTGATTTCTTTAGATGGCGTCGCACCAATATTATTGACCCTTCTGATAGGATAGCTTCCAGTATGTTATGCTTGCTTAGTACATTGCTCTTTTCCCATAACTTTGCTAGGCTACCCTTTTTAATGCTCTTGTAGCTGACAAGACCAAATTTCTCGGCTAACACTGCAGGGGTGTCACTGATGATATTCCAAGAAGCAATCAGTTTGGTCTGTGGTGGTTTGGTAAATGAGATGTGATAAAGTCGCCATTCTTTGCTGTTGGTCAACAGTACCCATTCACAACCTACGTCAATGGCATAAGATGATGCCTGCCTAATGGTCTTAGATGATAGGTCAATACCAACCCTTTTTATTTCTATAAGAAAATCAGGTTTAGTCGCCTCTTTACGGTCGAGCTGGATTGCTAGGTCACAATGAACGGTTTCCCCAGAAGTATGAATTGCATATTCAGCTGTAAGATGCTTGAAGGTGTCGTATCCCATAAGTGTTCCAAAGATATGACGCACACGTGTCCGTGTCTCCATCTCGTTCCCATCCATCCTAGCAAGTTCTTCTATTAGCTTTCTTGTATCTAATATTGCTTTTTTCGTTCCTTTGTCTATTTTTTGTTTGATCATTGTTTACCTTCTTCGTTCTTTTTTCATTAGTTTACCATATTCGGTAGTGTAAGTAGCTGTGACAGTATTGTCAATACCCTGAAACTGAGAGGACTAGGAATTACCAATCCGTTGTTCGTAGCTACATGTTAAGCACACACGTTTGAAGCGTTAAGCAAAGTGGATGCAGATGGGGGGACACGAACCCCATTGATACCAGATAGATAATGCTGTGTTATATGGTGGCGGCTGGTATATTCTCTAATAGGAGACTGTGTCCCATTTCCATAGTAGACTTTGCTCTCTCGAGAAGCAGAAGGTCAACGCTGGTGCTCATTCTAAGGTGCTCTTGGTCTTCAGCAATTGTATCCCAAATAATGACACCAACCGCTTTGCCTTCTCTCAATGTAAGCCTAATCTCCCAGATTCTTTGTCTAGGAGGAGCAGGATGAATGACACCCACATTATGAGACGACCACTGAAGACTTGGCACATTGCCACGGAGTTCATCTATCCTCTGGGATGGGCCTTGCGTGACTTTCATAATCTCCAGATTTTGAAACGAAATCACGGCTGTAGCATACTTTGCTATTGCCTTCCCTTCGTTAGCAACAAAGACTCTAAGGTCAAACCACGATTCGTCCATATTCACTTTAATGAGTTCACAATGTACGACCAGACGAGGTTTTCTTCTCCTACCAAAAAAGTCGGCAATTTCTGAGTGAGACATTGAATATTTCGTAGCATTGAGCCTGCGGTAGTATTTATCGTCAGCTGCCTGATAGGGAGGGTTATCTCCCTGGGGGACTTCGATAAGATATATGACACGAGTAGAGTCACTGACATCTCGGACAGGATAGACTCTTATGTCAGGTTCTGACGAAGAACGAATATTGCTAAAAATTAACTGTTCTACTCGTTCCTTGGGATATTCGCTGCCGACAAATTCTATTCTGACCGGAAGTATTCTAGCACTAACCTTTTCTTTTTTCTTTGGGTCATCCTCACAAACCCCGATAATGATTAATCCCCCATCTGTGTTCAAGAACGCTGAAATCCACTGAGACAGCCGCTCGGGTTTTCCAAGGATATCTGGCCCTTTGTATTCTAGGTTGCGTCCTTCTTCCCTTTTTTGCTGAATGAGATTATCAATGTCGGCTAACTCTACTTTGCCTGGTTCTTTGCCAAATATGCTCTCTATGACGTCCATCCTATCTACCTCCACCAGTCAGACAAGGTGTCTCAGATTCTAGGCAATTGGCACCCACCTACATTATAACTAGAAACCGCATAGTATTGCACGTGATTACGCTATCAATAGAGACCCCCACCTACCCCATTGATGCCAGATAGATTATTATACATTATACCCGAATTTAACAAATACAAAAAAGGAAAGTAAATATCACTTGATAGCAGGTAATTCCTATGGTATAAAGTAGGCAAATAGACAAGGAGATATCTGTCGTGAAACAGCAAAAGGTAAAACTCTCAAGAAAACTATTTGCGGAGGCATTGTACCTTTATTGGCTATCAAGATTGTTGAGGGAGAAGGGCGTCAAAAAATTTGCCAAAGATTTAGGTTTTGAGATAAGAAATGAGGAAGATTTCATTAAAATATGCTGGGAACTATTTATTCTTGACATGTGGCTGATAGTTTACACGTGTGAGTGTGAAGGACTAGAGAAACATAAAGGGGAAGAATGTTTAGATATACTTGACCATTTAGTTTACCATCATTTTGGGAAGGAAGAGAAAGGTTTTGACGATTGGATGAGGTCAGTGGCTCTTGGAGGTTTGCAATATAGCATGGACATGAATGTGATAGGGGAACGCCCACCACTTGCATTGTCGGCAGCAGCACTCGTATTTGAGAAGAGGCTATTTGGACAAGTTCAAGAAGAGGTAGATACTCGACGCCAACTGATTATTTATATGCGACGGTTTATGGAAGGTCTAGAAAAATTATTAAAGCAATATGATATAGAATAGAACTCCGTGTTAAGAAGTTGTCAACCCCCCACGTGCCCCATTGATGCCGATTTGACGCTCATATATCCCTTCTGTTTTCAGGATTTACAAAAATACCACATTATGCAAAGCTCTGTAGATAGATAATACTGTTCTATACCCGACTTTTTAATACAAAAAAGGGGATAGGCGAGACCCCCCTATTTAGGTGGATATAAGGTTGTCATATGAGTGAAACCCCTATATTGGCAAGAATAATGGGGTCACATGTCAGCAGCCTATCATAGCTGGTAATACTCTAGATTGATACAACTCGAAAGCTCTGTGATAACGTCAACGTCTTCTTGAGTCACCAAATTCCTTCTTTCCGCGTTCTAGGAATATGGCGGCTGGAATCATGTACCATAACCCACCTGGTACGCCCAACAAAAGGACATTACTTACCGCGCCTGACATCAAACAAACGAACGCAAGCCTCCAAAATCTCCTTCTAAGGGCAAAGATGCCACCAATTAGGCATATTATTCCAAGAACTATCAATAGAATGCTACTTATTGCAATCCCCCCAACGCTCTTTCCAAGTACTGGACTTGGGGGAAAACCTGTTCGGACTAAGAGCGCACTTATAGTAGCTTCAATACCACCAAAGGTAATAGCAAAACACCCGCTAATGATAGTCAAGATACCAAATGCGGTTGGTTTCCATGTTCTCCCAACCACGCTAGTTTCTGTTTTTTTAACTTTCTTCTGAATACTCTCTTGTATATCTCCCATTACTTGCAACCGAAAACGCCGTATCTCTTCTGACACCTCCCAAGGCGAAAGACCCATTTTGGAAAGTCGGTTAAAAACATATTCTTGGCGACTAAGAATACACTCCCATTCAACTATTGCCCAGATTACGTCTTCAAGTCCCTTATGAGGATATTCAAGAAGCGGTGCGTAATGAGCATATTCTACCTCTTTAGGGGCTGCCCTGGGCCAAGTTTCAATCCTTGAAATTATGAGTGAGTTCAATAGCTCATTTTCTGACATGTCCAGGGCCGATTTTTTTAGTCTATTATAAACTCTGATTTGCGCATTAATGACACCTTTATAGCTGTATGATGGGAATGCTTTAGACAAGACTATTTTCGGGAATTCTCTGAGGATATTAAAAATGTGGGACACTTTCATCGCATCACCTCCAGATTCACTCCCTTTCAATTTTATCACAGAGTGATTTGAATTGCCGATACCCCACGCACCCCATTGAGAGCAAATACGCTATTATATTACGTATCCGGCTTCAAAAACACAAAAAAGAGCAGCAGATAAATGGATTAAGAAATCACGTAAGACTTAGGGCAACTTTCAACTACTTTTCTGAACTATCCTTCTCTATCGACCTTCTTTGCCAGTAGGGTCTTACGTTGTTCCGTTTGTTTCTCAATCTCTTTGAGCTTTGATTGCCATTGAGACGGAACTGCTCTGAAGTGACGTTGCAGAACTCGGATAACATTGAGGGCCATTCCCGCAAGGGCTAATCCATCCTTACTCAGCATTTCATCACTGGCTGTGCCAGCGACGAGCAATTCATGCTCACCACGCTGCAACAGGCGACTAAGTCGAATTGCGATGCGAGTAACGTGTTGCCTTTGAGAAAGCTGCCCAAAAGTCTTATTCATCTTCCTTAATAGAGTCTGGACTTCGGGCGATGACCTAGAGGCAATTCTTCTGTCTTGGTCACGAACACCTTCCTCAATCTGACGCTTGGCCAAGCTAGGGTTGGCCTGAACTAAAACTGAAACCTCTGCCCATTCTTTAACCATTCTCATTGCTGCGTCACCTTCCAGGAAATAGCCATCAAGTAACAACTTGTATGCTATCCTTAGGCTCCTTAAAGAGCCAGCCACTGAATAAGCCAAGGCAATAGGCACTAGGCTATTTCTATCAAATCTTGGACCCCATCCACTGACAGGCTTAGATATCGCTTGTATCATTTCTGCCAATAGATAAATTGAACGTTTAAAATAGTCAAGGCTTGGGTCACGCAGACTTGTGTGATATTGCCTCACTTGGCTGTCCCATTTGTCTAGCTCTTCCAATATATCTTTCTGAACGAGGTCATCAAAATCTCTACGGCTCGGTTGAACCATGCTAATTCCTCCCTTTCTTATCGCTATTAACCAGAGGGTAGCACTTTTGAATCACCCTCGCAATGTCAATTCTGAAGTGACACGGACAAGGACAGACATTATTTATTATATATAGTAAGGACAATGTCCTGTGCCTCGTGAGGTTATAGCTACAGTAAATTGGACTTTACCATATAGCTTCTCCAGTTGGGCTTGCTTATTGTATGCCCGCTTAGCCTGCTCTTTGGTGTTCCCTTCCAGCAGTCTTGCCTTGATAAACAACATCTTCTCCAATTCAGTCATTGCCTGTCCTCTCTCCCCTTACAAAATATATTAAATTTTTAAACTTTTAAACATTTGAAAGTTTGGCGTTACGCAGCTAGTGCGAGTTCTGCGGGTTCAGCGACTAGCTCAACAATATTATACCGCCCTGACTTGTCTGGGTCTTGTCTAGAGCGTATTTGCCGGCATTTTTTAAGTTCCCCCAATGCCTCAAAAAAGGTTGACCTTGTGATTTCCACTGCCCCAGCTTTTTCCTCCAGCTCTTCTTGTGGCATTGCCCCGTCTTGTAACGTCTCTAGGATGAAACTCATCGCCTTCTCTTTTTTACTCATAGATTTTTGCCACACTTCATAGCCACCAATCCAATGGACAGGGAAATCCAACACAACGCATTGCTCATAGCCTGCTGTATAGTTACCTCCGATGTAAACTTTCTTTTCTTTACTGGGCAGCAAAGCACTTTTCCAATGGTGAGGGACAATCTGGATAGCGGTGTTTACCCATCGGTCAAATGTACTACTACCAGCACCTACGCCCAGAGTCATCTTGCCTTCGTGATGGACAATCAAGGGGGTAAAATCCCAGACATTGATTAACTCCTCCATATTTCGGCACCAGTGTTTCACGATGTCGTCTTGAATCTCGCTCTTATTAATAGTCTTATACCTACAATCCCAGATTAGAAGGTCAACGTGGAATCCCTGAGAATTGTGCACGTTCAGAATGTCATAAACTTGCACTAGCCCAGCATTTGTATCAAGCAGGGGGACATCCTCCCCCAGTAGAGTCAGTTTGCGGAACTGCGGCACTTCGTCTAGCATGAGCTTGCCTTTAATTCCCATAATTCGCTGCTCCAACATATAATCGTCTATTTCAAAGTTGAGGTATAGAACGTTGACCTTGTGAGTAACAGCTATATCAAGGAAAGACAGCCCACTGGCACAGCATAAGCCCATTTGGACAGCAAAAACAGACTTACCTACTTTTGGTTTGGCATAAATACACGCTCTTGACCCCTTAACTAATATGCCTTTATCCAGTATGGGTATCGGCTCAGGTGCTGGGTTATTGAGTATACCGGTAATGTCTTTGCCTAAGTATTTCTCGACTTTAACCCGCTCTAATTATTCTATCATACTCTTGCTCCTTTGTTTTGTTTTCTGGTGCTGTCCTAATTATGGCTACAACTGCTTTAACTAGGATACAGCTACGGTTTTTGGCATTGTAGAACGGGCATTGCTCTTCCTTACAGTCTGATTTGAATAGAGGGCATAGCATACCCGTTACTTGTCTAGTGAGCATCTCCCTTCCTCTGTCGTTTCCATAATTCCATTATCATTCTCCTTTCTTTTTTCTATAGGGACACACGAGGCTTCTAAGCGTGGTTTGGGTATAGATTTGCCCATATAACCAATTTAGGGGCTTAGATTTTGATTCTGGGGCTTCTGGGGATAGCTGGGAGGTTCAGTTAGGCGGTGTTTCTGGTTTGAGCTTGTTAATCTCCAGTTTGACTGCCAGTATCCAACTGTCTAGACTGTGCGTAGTCGGAACACTTTGACCCGTCTCATAATAAGAGAGCATCTGCCTACTTATCCCTGCCCGTTTAGCCATTTCAGTCTGGGATAAGCCTAGAGCTTTTCTTATAGCGGTCATTACCTTTGGCAAGTTGTCTTTTGTTATGCCCATACTATGCCTCTTCAGTTTCCTTATTATATCACATCCACCTTTGAACTGTCAACTTCTGCCAGATAGGGAACTTAACTATTTTTGAACTATTTTTACTGGCTAAAGGAATTGACAAATTAGGCGATAGGTGCTATATTAAAGATGAACTAGTAAGAGGGTAAGATACGAAACATAAATAGACAAAAAGGAGGCTAAAAATGAAACAGGTGGAATTAGCTAAAGAGCTAGGTATCAGTAAGTCTTATATCTCTATGATTTTGAGTGGGCAAAGAAGGGCAAGCCCACAACTGGCAGCGAAGATTAGTTCACAACTTCCTGTGAATTCTGAAGCTAAATCCTCCTTGAGAGGGAGGTGTCCTAAGCCACTAGACGAATGCGCCACCTAATTTGACTCTGGAATTCATTATAGCTTTAACCAAGGCTAAAAAGCAACTCCTCTTGCTTAATCTTTACTGTTGGGGAAAGGTGCAAAGATAAGCCAGTAGAGGTAAAATAAAGATAAATATCTCTACAGGCGACTAATGAAAGAGGGTGTGATATGACATCGCTGACATTTTATGGAGGCACCGGTGAGATTGGCGGTAATAAGATATTACTGAGGGATGGGGATACGTCTATCTTCCTGGATTTCGGTAAGAACTTCGGGCGGGAAAGGCAATTCTATGACGAGCCGTACCTAAGCCCGCGGGAAGAAAAGCACCTTATTTATCTTGGGATTTTACCCAAAATAAGCGGGCTGTATAAAAGGGACGAGGGTGAGCCAGCCATAAATGCCATAGTCCTCAGCCACCCCCATGCTGACCACTGGGACTACATTCGGTATGTGAAAGACTCGGTGCCCATATTTTGCGGTGAGACAGCCAAGACCATGATAGTCGCCAGAGAGTTAGCCAGCACCGGGCAGCGTACCGAGTATAGAATAGCCAATCTCAGTTCAAGCCAAGGCGAGCAGGTATATAAAAAATTTCACACCTTCAGGACGGGAGATAAATTAAATATCGGCTCAATAAAACTGGAGCCAATCCATGTTGACCATTCGGTTCCCGGAGCCTACGGGTTTATCATCTACACCTCAAACGGAGTAATCACTTATACCGGGGATTTCAGGTTGCACGGACCCCAAGCGGCTATGAGCCGGGAGTTCATAGACAGGGCAAAGCAGGTCCACCCCGATGTATTGATTACCGAGGCAACCAATATCGTTGATGCCAAGATGGTCACCGAGAATGAGGTAGCCGAAAAAATAGGAGGTATAGTATCAACTACCCGGAGGCTGGCCCTGGCTGGCTTCTACCTCAATGATATGGATAGGCTGACCACATTCTGGCAAGCCGCCAAGACCAATAACCGACAATTGGCGGTGTCCACCAAACAGGCGTGGCTGGTTCATAACCTCCGAGATGACAAACACCTCAACCTGTTCGGGCTAGACGACCCCTGTATCCGTATATTTCAGAGGAAGAAGAAGATACGATATGCGTGGGAGAATATCTTGATGGAGCACTACCCGGGCAAGATGGTTGACGCCCGCTATGTCAACGCCCATCAAGATGAACTACTTCTGGCGGCGTCGTTTTGGGATATGAACGAGATGGTTGAGGTTCAACCTGAACCGGGAAGCGTCTATATCCTGTCGCAGAGTGAACCTTTCAATGAGGAGATGGAGATTGACTACAACAAGCTTCTCAACTGGCTGGAAATCTGCGGCTTACCCCTCTATCAGGTGCATGCCTCAGGGCACATAAATCCCGACCAATTGAAATGGGCTATACAGGAAATAAATCCAGGACGGTTATACCCTATCCACACCGAGCGACCCCGATTGCTAGCCACCTATATTAGCGACCTGAAAACTGAGGTAGTCTGTCCGGTAAATGGAGTGGAATATAAACTTTAGCTGGGGAAGAAGGATTCGAACCTTCCCTAACGGATCCAGAGTCCGCCGTCCTACCACTAGACTATTCCCCAGCGCACCTAAAATTATAGCATCTAGCTGTGCCTGTAGCAATAGCAGGAGCATTTGACAGGGCAGAGTTGACTGTTTATGCTGAACTGCTAGGTTATTTAAGAAAGGAAGTTAGCTTTGGCTGATTTAGCTGTTCTGCAAGAGATTCTGGGCGTTTCCTTTAACGACCCCCCTTTGCTAGAGCAAGCCCTGGTTCATAGCTCCTATATTAATGAGAACCCGGACTTTGCCCCAACCTCTAATGAGCGGCTTGAATTTCTGGGTGATGCCGTTTTAGGCTGGGTAGTGGCGGAAAAGCTATACCAAGACCTGCCTTCGTTCACTGAGGGTGAGATGACCAAGCTCCGCGCCACCCTGGTTCGTCGAGATGCCCTAGCCCGGGCGGCCAGAGCCATCGGACTTGGTGATTATCTCTATCTGGGGAAGGGGGAAGAGGCAAGTGGTGGACGGCACAAGCCAGCCAACCTGGCTGGAGCCTTAGAAGCAGTGATAGCGGCTATTTTCCTTGACCAGGGCTCAGCTACCGCCAAGAATTTTATCCTGAGGTTACTTGATAAAGAACTACAGAAAGTAATCAGTCAGGGTGCCGGGGTTGATTATAAATCACAACTTCAGGAACTTATCCAGGCCAGGGAGCAGCAGACACCGACCTACTACGTGATAGAAGCCACGGGACCAGACCATGACAGGAGATTCACGGTTGAGGTAAGAGTCGGTGATACTGTACTGGGCAGTGGCTCAGGCAAAAGTAAGAAAGAGGCCGAGACTGAAGCCGCTCGCTCAGCACTGGCAAGACTTTGAACTTTACACCACAGCCTGCCTTTGCTAAACTTCAATTAACAATACCTGTAGTCCAGCGTTTTAAATAGAGGTGTTACTATGGGGAGACGAGATTACCGACATAGAGAACCAAAAAAAACCAAAAAGGATGCCAGGAAAGTATCGGCTGATACCATCTTACCACCCCCGACCACAGTGGAAGTAATTAAAAAGGGAAAGAAGGAACCAAAGCCAGAGGAGTAAGACAAATAGCCGCTTACCAACAGCTTTACAACACAGGAGAGTTAAAAACCAGGGTTGAGAAAGCCAAATTAATACTGGAAGAGTGCCACCTGTGCCCCCGTCACTGTGGCGTTAATCGCCTGGCTGGTGACAGCGGGAAGTGCCATATTACACACCATGTCATAATTTCTAGCTATGGACCTCACTTCGGGGAAGAGGCACCTCTGGTCGGCAGGCACGGCTCAGGAACTATTTTTTTCGCCTACTGTAACCTACGATGCGTCTTCTGCCAAAACTACACCATAAGCCAGCTAGGTGAAGGCAGCCCTGCTGACCGGGAAGAACTGGCCAAGATGATGCTCTCCCTTCAGGCAAAAGGTTGCCACAACATCAACCTGGTCAGTCCAACCCATGTCGTGCCTTATATCCTGGACGCCCTGGAGCTAGCAGTGAGTATGGGTCTCTATCTGCCCCTGGTATATAACAGCGGTGGTTATGACTCCGTGGAAACCCTGGAGCTGCTAGACGGGATTGTTGACATCTATATGCCTGATATGAAGTATGCCAATGATAAAACTGCTGAGCAACTATCGGGGATAAAAGACTACCCCAGGGTAAATAAAGCAGCTATCAAGAAAATGCACCGCCAGGTAGGTGACCTTCAGATAGACGAGCAGGGTATAGCTCAACACGGTCTTCTGGTGCGACACTTAGTATTGCCTAATAGGTTAGCCGGGACCAAAGAGATAGTAAGCTTTCTGGCTCAAGAGGTCTCCACCAATACCTACTTAAACATTATGGCTCAATATCACCCCTGTTATAAGGCTTTTGATATACCGCAATTAAACCGTCCGGTAAGTAGACAGGAGTTTGAGGAGGCTATTGACCTGGCTCACCGGCAAGGTCTAGACAGGCTGGATAGATATAAATTTTCGCTCCCATTAAGGCTCATCCCAAGGTAAAGGGACAACCAATGACTGACTTAGCCTCGGTTCGGGTAATAGTATATGGGTATGTTCAAGGCGTCTTCTTCCGTGACTTCACCTCCAGACAGGCTAGAGAGCTTGGTCTAACCGGCTATGTACGCAACCGGCGAGATATAGAAGCAGTAGAGGTACAAGCTGAGGGAGAAAGAAAACAACTAGAAAAGCTAATTGACTATCTTGAGGTCGGACCGCCATCAGCCAAAGTAACCAGAGTAGTAACTGAGTGGTCAGAATATACTGGAGGTTACTCCGGCTTCAGAGTAAGGCTTTAGCCGGGGACCTGCCTCAGGCCATAGTATTGGTCACTTTCAAGAAGGCGGGGTAAAACCTGGGCTGAAGTGCCAGAGGTCTCTCCGCCACACCAATCAGTTAACTGCCTCCCCATTTCCTCCACATCAAGGGGCTGGTTACCATTAGCCAGGAAGAGGCGAAATATAGTCTCTAAAATAGGTAACTTACCGGTAATAAAATCCGGGGTCTTGGAGCAGCAGTCTTTGATGGTAGTCAAGAGGTCTGCCGCCGAAATCTCCCCTTCCTTTAGCCGCTGACCACACTCAGGGCATAAGCAACCTTGAGCCAGAGCCAAAAATGAGCGATTGTTTTGCCGGTACCAATCTAAATCAATAAACCAGCGTGGTCTAATTTGGTCAGTAATTATATCTTGTTTATCCACTTTAAAGATTAGTTTCAAACCCCGCCTTAGCTGTCCTAATCAAATCAAGATACCCGGTCTTAAGCCCCAGTGTCTCTGAAGCTTCACCATCTACCTGGAAAGGCTCACCGATAAACCCCTTGCCACACTCCTCAACCTCACCCCGAGTGGGGTCATCCTGAGTAATGAACTTCTGGCTAGCTTCAATAATCCCCAGGTCGAAGGGTAAGGTAAAATAGAGGTCAGCTATCACATTACCTATTCCCAGCTCATACAAATCTCCCCAGCCCCCTCTGTCCCCACCTCCGTACTTGCTACTGGGCAGTAAGGTAAGTAGGTTCATCAGGCTAAGGCTACCCCTGCCCTGAAAGACCTTTAACGGAGCCACGGTTATCAAGTAGTCGCTGGACAGGATAACATTGGGCACCCAGAAGGTGGGTACAGCTAAAGGCTTAGGTAGAGGATTATCCACCTCCACCCAGATACAATCCTTTACATCCAGTGTTAATACCCGGGGGAAGTTGTAACCCAGGGCTTGATATATCGGCTGGATGGAACCACCGCCAGGAGTGCCTTCAAGCAGAATGATGTCGGCATCACTAACCCGTCTGATACCGTCTATTATCACCGACAGCATATCCCGGCTGGTAGTTACCGGATATGGCACCGGATAGGAGGCGCTGGGCTTAATCAAAACCCGCCGCGCCCTGGATACCACCGCCGGTGGTTCAAAAACAAACTCGGAAGCCTTGAATATCAAGCCTTACTCCTCCCTCCAATCTAACATCATCACCTGAACTATATCCCCAGCTACCACCTCCGCCTTATCCTCAGGAATAATCATCAGCCCGTTGGCTGAGGTCATAGAGGTGAGAATCCCCGAGCCCTGAGGACCGGTTAGTCGAGCAAAATACTGACCGTTGCGCTTTTCCACTACAACCCGAGCGAAAAGGCGCCGCCGGTCCCTATTTACCACCGGATTTTCTACTACGGCTTCAATAGTCGGCTTGGTCAAATTCTTCTTACCCATCATTTTAAGCATAGCCGGGCGAACAAAGAGCTCAAAGGTAACCATAGAGCTAACCGGGTTGCCTGGTAAACCAAGATGGGGTATGTTTCTGGCTATGCCAGCCTTACCGACCCCTTTAATGATACCAAAGGCTAAAGGTTTCCCCGGCTTCATCCGAACTGTCCAGAAGGAAATCTCACCTTGTTTAGCCAAAACGTCCTTTACCAGGTCGTAGTCCCCGGCAGAGACACCGCCAGTGGTGATAAGCATATCAGCATCCAGCCCCTGGCGGAGCTTGGCTACAACTGAATGTTCACTATCCCGGGCTATCCCCAGTATTTTCGGGATGCCACCGTAGCGCCGAACCAAGGCAGCCAGGCTATAGGTATTGCTGTTATATATCTTACCTGCCGGCAGGGGCTGGCTAATATCAACCAGCTCGTCCCCGGTGGCTAGAATAGCTACTATGGGGCGGCGAATAACCCTCACCGTAGTCCGGCCCAAAGAAGCCAAAACCCCAATTTCCGAGGGTCTGAGCACTGCCCCCTGGCTTAATACCATTGACCCCTGGGCAATATCTTCACCAGCCCGGCGAATATTCAAACCAGCCTCAACCTCACGTAAAATGCCTATCTCAGTAGAAGACCCCTGGCGCTGAGTTTCGTCGGTATCCTCAAACATGACGACACTATCGACGCCCTTTGGTATTGGTGCCCCGGTCATAATGCGCACCGCAGTGCCCGGTTCTACTTCACACCCAGCAATAGAGCCGGCAGCGACGGTGCCAATAACCCGCAGAAATCGAGGCGACCGTCGACTGGCACCACGAGTATCCCTGGATTGAACGGCATAGCCATCCATAGCCGAATTATCCAGTGGAGGAACATTAAGGCCGGAATATACATCCTCAGCCAGAACCTGCCCCAGACACTCCAGAATAGGACGCTCTTCATCCTCTAGGACGTGGACATAATTAAGGATTTTGTCTAGCGCCTGCTCAACGCTTATCATGGCTCATATCTCTTCTTATTATGAGGTTATTTTATTATGAAATTATTAATTATTTTAACCCCATCCCCTTTAAGCACCCAGAAAAATCTTCGATTTTCCTGGGAACCCGCTTTAATTCTTCTTTAGTAACCCTATCCCCTTTATCCCCTTCCCCTTGATAAGGGGAAGGGGAATTGGTTTGTAAGAGAGGCTTCGCCTCTCTTTGACTCTCCTTAGAAGGGAAAACTAGTTTCTTTAGAGGGGCTTCGCCCTTTGGGGGAGAGCCCCTCTAAAACTTTCCGTGATAAACAACGTTTCATTATTTCTCTTGCTTTCTCTAAATCAGCCTGGCTATTAATGTTGAAGAAGCTCAAGTGCTCAGGGTCAAACCTATTAATCTCCTCAGCGTCTACATACCTGACCCTAACCAAGGTAAAAAGTTGTCTCACGCCCAGATTACCCTGTTTAAGCAGGGATTCAATAGGAGCTAAGCAACCCTGAGAATAAACAGCGTGAAGCGGTTCAACCATATCCCCCAATCGGGGAACTACCAGGTCAAAGCCAGCCGAAATTCGGAGCATATAATGCAGCAAGGCCTGGTTCAAAAAGGGCATGTCGCAAGCGACGACAAGGTTATAGAATGAATCCGATGCTTTTAAGCCGGTATAAATACCACCCAAGGGACCTTTATTGACATAAATATCGGTTACTACTCTTAACCTGGGATAACCACCAACCTGGGGATAAGATTGATTGGGAGCAGTAACGATAATAATGTCACTACTAAAGAAATTGAGATAAGATATCACCCGCTCAAGCAAACTTCTGTTGCCAATAGTTTCTAACGCCTTATCCTGCCCTAAGCGCAAGCCCTTGCCACCAGCAAGAACGATACAACCTACAGCCAACTTATATTCTTCCCAGCTACTCCTCTCACCTCACCTCCCATACTATTTTACCACAAGTTAGCAACCTCTGAAAGGGGGGGTATAAGGCTGGTTTCAGGACTTCTACTCACTACAGGGCAGGTTTTAAAACTACGACCTTGGTGCTTGGTGGCAATTCCCCGGCTTTGAATTCCACCTGGCTGGCATCCAACCGGCTTACTTCCTTCTTACCTCGGAGGAATTCTTCAACCCCGGCTATAGGATAATCACACTTATCAGTTTTGAAGTGCATCGGTATAATTACCTTGGGCTTAAGCCTATCGCCAAGCTGAGTGGCCACCTTAGCATCAATGGTGTAAAAACCGCCCACGGGAATAAGCAGTACATCTACTTTACCTAACTCAGCCAGTTGACTATCACTGAGCTGGTGACCCAGGTCACCAAGGTGGCAGACCCTTATGCCGTCGACTTCAAAGCAGACGATGGTATTTTTACCCCTCTTCTCCCCACCAGCATCATCATGGTAGGTTGGAATACCGTTAAACCTTATCCCTTTAACCTCTACTGCCCCCCTGACTACCTTGGGACTACCCTGAACAGCAGCTACATTGTTATGGTCAGCATGGTCGTGGCTCACGGTAACAATATCAGCCGACTCTTTTATCTGACCATAGCTCAAGCCACCGCCGACTTCATAGGGGTCGGTGATTATCTTTGTCCCGGTGTCTGAGGTAATGACAAAGGATGCATGTCCCAGCCATTTAATCTTCATCGTCTAAACCCCCTTTAATTTTTTAGTAACCCTATCCCCTTTAGATATTTACCAACCCACCCCCTTTATCCCCCTCCCTTATGAAGGGAGGGGGAATTGGTTATATAAGGGAGGCTTCGCCTCTCTTTAACTCTCCTTAGAAGGGGAAACTAGTTTTTAGAGAGAGGCTTTTTACCCCACATTTCGCCCCTCTTAAACTCCCCCTGGTCACTGCTTCAGAGTAAGGAGGGAAGAGCCCCGTCAAGCTTACCCTGATAAACGACTCATTACCCTTAATTATTTAGCCAGAGACAGGACGAGGTTGACCAGGGTGCGAACTGGTACGCCGGTAGCCCCTTTAACCAGGTAGGCTTGCTCCTTTTCGCTCAGACTGGTGCCAGCAATATCCAGGTGAACCCAGGGAGTGTCACCAACAAATTCAGCCAGAAACTGAGCGGCAGTAATAGCCCCAGCGTATTTACCACCGACATTCTTAATATCGGCGACGTCACTCTTATTTTGCTCTTTATACTGCTCGCACATCGGCATCTGCCAGATAAGCTCTCCGGCTTCAGCGCCAGCGGCAATTACCTTATCCACCAGCTCCTGATTATTACCAAAAGCGCCACTACATATATTGCCCAGGGCTACCCGGCAGGCTCCGGTTAGGGTAGCGACATCAATGATAATTTTAGCCCCAGACTTTTTGGCATAGCCCAAGGCATCGGCCAAAATAAGCCGTCCCTCGGCATCGGTGGAGATAATCTCAATGGTCTTACCATCAATAGCGGTTAGGATATCACCGGGCTTGAGAGCGCTATCGCTGGGCAGGTTTTCCGTGGCCGGGATGAGAGCCATAACGTTAATCCTTGGCTTAAGTTGAGCAATGGCACTCATCGCCGCCATAATGGCCGCCCCTCCAGCCATATCCCCCTTCATCTCATCCATCTTCTCCGACGGCTTTATCGAGATACCTCCGGAATCAAAGGTTACCCCCTTACCGACCAAGGCGACATCGGTTTCGGTAGAATCACCGCCCCGGTAGTGGAGAACAATAAATTTAGGTGGTTGCCGACTTCCCTGAGCTACGCCTAACAGCGCCCCCATGCCTAACTCCTGCATCTGCTCACGCTCAAGAAGACTGAGTTCCAGCCCATAATCCTTAGCCAGCCTGGCGGCTGTCTCAGCCATATGAGTCGGTGTCATATAGTTGGCTGGTTCGTTGACCATATCACGAGCCAGATTGGTTGCCTCAGCTAACACCCTCCCCTTATTGCAGCCTTGTTCTAACCCGGGAAGTTGAGTTTTATCACCGGCTACTATAGTAAGCTGTTTAATCTCACCATACTCAGCTTCTCTG
The DNA here is from genome assembly GCA_030605575.1 of Dehalococcoidia bacterium. GTDB lineage: Bacteria > Chloroflexota > Dehalococcoidia > Dehalococcoidales > E44-bin46 > E44-bin46. The sequence continues at coordinate 1,643 of JAUWIC010000016.1, read as the reverse complement.
GTTATATGCCTCCGAAATGAATAGGTGCCAAGCAAGGCACCCTCAGTTACGGCTTGAGCCGCCCCCTCCGGGCTGATACCAGCTATGCCTGCTCCCTGAGCCATAGTGGCGATACTATCTACACCCTTCTGCCTAAGCAGCCGGCACGTCTCAGCCACGGCTCCACGAACCTTATCCCGGGATAGCTCCGGTTGTTTACCTAGACCGGTGACTACCACCCGAGCTGCTGGTAGCTTACCCAGACTATGAATAACGGTAATCTCATTAAGTTTACCCTTAATCTCGCCCTGAGCCATAAGCTGAGAGATAGCTCCGTCCAAAGCCCCATCTATACTAGCCGTATCGCCTTCAAGGCGCTCCATACCCTCAAAGAAGTTGACTATGATAGCACCAGCTTTAACCTGGGCGATATTACCAACTATGACCTTAATCTCCACCTTAAGTCTCCTTTCACCGACTGATTAACTATACTCTGGCTACCTACTTATTCCTGACTAGATTGTTTAACGACCTCACCCCCTTTAATTCTTCTTTAGTAACCCTATCCCCTTTATCCCCGTCCCCTTAACAAGGGGAAGGGGAAATTAGTTTCTATAGAGGGGCTTCGCCCCTCTAAAACTCCCCTTGGCCACTACTTCAGAGTGAGGGGGAGGACGGTTTTTGAAGGGGCTTTTTACCCCACATTCACCCCTTCAAGCTTCCCCTTATAAACAATCTCTAAAATCTAGCGCCTCACCTCCCTTATAATTTTATCAAGGACCGGGGTAATATCTCGGGAGGTATCCACCACATAGTGGTTACGACGGATATTCTGAACCGATGGCTTCATCCGCCGATATACTGCCCAGTCGGCGTCTGATTTACTCTCTGAATTTTCCTGCCTGGTTTTAAGCCGGTCATAGACTACCTCAGGTGGTGCCTCAACACGCACCAAGACTAGCCTGACATCTAAACGGTCGGCAATACTATAAAGATGCTCACGATGCCCCTCTGACAGATTGGTAGCATCAAAAATAAGGGAGATTCCCTGCTTCAGCAATCTCTCAATGAGAAGGTGACATGCCCGAAAGAGGCGCGAACTCTCCGGCGAGCTATAAGTTGGCGATAAGAAAAGGCCCTTACGTAAGGCATCACTTTCCAGAATAATAACCGGTAGCCGCTCGGCTAATTGACGACAAAAGTAAGATTTTCCCGTTCCAGGTAAGCCGCTGACGACAATAAAGGCAGGCTCGGCAACCGGCTCAGGGAGTTGCCCCAGGTTCTCAATCAGCCGCTGGACATCAGAGCCAAATTGGGGATGCTCCACATCCTTTGAGTATAAAATGTTTCTTTCCACTTCGCTGGTAGTCTGGGAAAATAATCTAACTAATTATTAAAAATCCCCACTACATGGAGTTTGAGTTAAACTAGTATAGCAGATTTTTACTCGTTTTGCCTAGAGAGTTGAATTGTTTATTAACCTCACCCCCTTTATCCCCCTCTCCTTACCAAGGAGAGGGGGAGATTAATAAAGAGGGGCTAATGCCCCTCTTAAACCACCCATATTAGTTTAAACCTTCTCTTATTTTATTTACTCCACCCCCGACTATTATAATTGCAAGCGAACTCTTCCCCCCCCCCCTTATATTAGAGGAGAGAATATT
>JAUWIC010000053.1 GCA_030605575.1 Dehalococcoidia bacterium | reverse complement strand
AGCCATATAGATTATTTCAGCTACTCTCCTATCAGCCAGTGCCGTACACAGTCTTGCCTTACCCATATCGGAGGGGGTTAGTGTCAACCGCACTTGCTCCGTGGCCAGCTTTACCGGGTAGAGAGGGCTATCGGGCATACTGTTACTAGCCGCAGCCGCTGTTCCCCCTCCGGCTACTAGGAGGATAGCAATTATCATTAACGCCATTGCCCACCGCGGCCTTAAGCCAAATAAGGGTAACCTTCTCCTGGTCGCTGTTGCCTGAAGTGCCGAGCGGAACTCGTATCTGGCTCTGGCCTTAAACTCGGAGCGGAGCAGGATGGCTGACGCCTTTCTGACCGCCTGAGCCGTCTGAAGCAGGGGCTCAAGTTGCGCTGCCTGCTCAGGATAGCGCTGGAGGCACTGCTCTAAAGTCTCGCCTTTAACCAGCCTCTCCAAGCATTCTTCCAGAATATTTTCAAACTCACTATTCTTCATTTGTCTTATGCTACCGATAGTGTTTTGCGCAGGGCGACTATAGCACTATGCTGTAACGCCTTTACCGCCCCCTCACTCTTGCCCATAATCTTGGCTACTTGGGCAATAGATAGCTCACCAGCAAAACGAAGGGATATTACCTCCCGCTGTGCCGGTGTCAGTTTTCCAGTTGCTGAGTGTAGCCTCTCAATATCTAGCCTCTGCCCAGCTATAAGCTGCGGGTCATAATCACTGGCTACTAAAGACTCATCAAGCGGAGCAGTAGCCCGCTTTGCTTTCCTTCTCAGGTAGTCAACTACCTGGTTGTGGGCAATACGGAACAGCCAGGCAGAAAAGGGGATACCCCTCCACCTGAAAGAAGACATAGCCTTGATGGCATTAAGAAAGACCTGCTGAGTTATATCCTCAGCCTCCATCCTATCTCCTATCCTGATAGCTACATAGCGATAAATCTTGTCAAAATACCCCTCATACAACTGGGCGAAAGCCTCCTGGTCACGCTGCTTTGCTCGTCGGACGAGGTTCTCCTCATCTTGCACCTGACAACTCCCCTGCCGTTTAACCGGCAATTATGGTGTTATCCTGTGCATAAATTATAACGAAAGAGATGATAAAAAGATAGGTTGGCAAACTGGGCTAAGTAATTTTTTGATTTAAATTTAATCTACCACCTCAGGGAGGTTTGGGGTAAAATATGTTACAATAATTTTAAGATTAAACTTTTGTTCAAGGGGATAAAAACTTGTCTTACTATGTGCGATTGATGCGTAAGGAAGACCTTGCCCAGGCCGATGAGATTGACCGTGAAGCCTTCCCCACCCAGTGGCCGCCAGTGGACTACGAGCGTGAGCTACAAAACTGGTTAGCCCATTATATTGTAGCTCGTGATGATAGCGAAATGGGTGAGGAGCCCGAGGTAACAGTTGCCCCCGAGAAGAGTCTCTCCAAGCTGGCATCCAGGGTGGGGCAATTTTTTAACCACACCTTCGGCGGTGGACTGCCTCCATCAGGTAGACAATACATCCTTGGCTTTGCCGGCTTCTGGATTATGGCTGAGGAAGCTCATATAACTAACATTGTCGTGCGCCAAATTCATCGTCGCCGGGGGATAGGGGAGCTGTTACTTATATCCATTATTGACCTAGCTACCGGGCTCAATGCCCATAACCTTACTCTAGAAGTACGTGCGTCTAACATTACTGCCCAGAGTCTCTATTACAAGTATGGTTTTGCTCAGGTAGGTCTACGCCGTGGCTACTACACAGATAATAAAGAAGACGCGGTATTGATGTCGACGGAAAATATCACCTCAGCCTCATTCCAGTCACGTCTCAACCAGTTAAAGCAAGCTCACTCTCAAAAATGGGGGATAGACCTCTACCAGGTTGCCCGATAGTTACCAGCCCCCTCCACACTCTTGACATTAGGCGAAATGTATTTTATAGTTACGAGAATATAACAGGCGGTGCGCTTTCTTAAAAAGCCTCGTTTTAAATAGCTAGGAGCTAGACGTAAAAATGTCACCTATAAGTTTTGAGGAATTAGCCGTTGGTTATGAGTTCCCAGCGACTAGTTATGAGTTGAGCCAGTCACTTATTGCCCAGTATCTGGAAGCGGTGGGCGGGCAACAATACTTCCTAACCTCGGGGGTTGTTCCCCCTCTAGCTATAGCTGCTTACGCTATGACCGCATTGTCACAGTCATTCTCGGTACCACCGGGCTCAATACATGCCTCCCAGGAGTTTGAGTTCTTAAAGTTAGTGCCTATCGGGAGCACCGTAAGCTGTGGCGGCAAGATAGTCCAAAAGGTACAGCGTGGTAGATTGCACCTGTTAGTGCTTGAAATCAACGCCCTGAACCAAGACAAGGAAAAGGTCTTGTCAGGAAAAGCCACCGTAGCCATACCGACTTAGGAATTGGGGGGGAACCTACTTTGAACCAGAAACTGAAACTCTCAGACATACATCCCGGGGATAGCTTACCTTCGGTGGTAAAACACATTACTCAGGAGGAGATAAACCTCTATGCCGAGGCAAGTGGTGATTTTAACCCCATCCATATAGATGAGACCTTTGCTGCCCAAACTCCTCTTGGTGGTACCATAGCCCATGGTATGCTTATTCTCGCCTATATGTCGGAAATGATGACCAAGGCTTTTGGTGAAAGCTGGCTCTCAGGGGGTAAGCTTTCGGTACGGTTTAAAGCCCCAGCCCACCCCAAAGATACGATAACCACTAGTGGCAAGATTGATTCTGTTGAGCATAAAGAGGGTGCCCCCTACGTCAATTGTAGCTTAGAGAGTTGTAATCAAAAGGGAGAGACAGTGATTACGGGTGGGGCAGTGGTTAAACTTCAGCCAATACCCTAGGGGGAGGAGATATTTTATGACCGGGGCTAAGCCGAGAATAAAAATAGCCGTAGACGCTATGGGTGGCGATTATGCACCTGGTGAGATAGTCAAAGGGGCAGTGGCGGCTGCCGAAAAGGATGGTATAGAGGTTATCTTAGTCGGGCCGACCAATACTGTAGCCGCGGAGTTAGCCAAATATGATATCTCCCGTTTACCCATTCGTTGTGTCAACAGTGATGACTTTATCCAAGAGGAGGAGCACCCTGCCCTGGCTGTTCGCCGCAAACCCAATTCCTCTATAGCCGTAGCCATCAAGATGGTGAAAGCCAGGGAGGCAGATGCTCTGGTTGCCGCTACCGCTACTGGAGCCATAGTTACCAGTGCCATACAATTTTTGGGTATGATAGATAGGGTAGACCGTCCGGTACTCGGCGGACCTCTTACCAGTATTGCCCCCAATACGGTAATAATGGACTTAGGGGTCAACGTTGATTGTAAGCCAGAGCACCTATTAAACTTTGCTATCATAGGTTCTGTTTACGCCAGACTGTTTCTGAATATTGCCAATCCTACGGTAGCTCTGCTCAATATTGGTAAAGAGGAGGGTAAGGGTAACCGATTAGCCCGAGAAACTTACCCCCTGCTACAAAAGAGCGGTTTGAACTTCATTGGCAATGTAGAAGGTAACGGAATCCTTACCGGGCAAGCTAATGTCATTGTCTGTGATGCTTTTGTCGGTAACACCCTTTTTAAGTTTATGGAGAGTGGAGCCGAAATGATTGGTAACTACTTTAAAAATAAGGCGAAAAGTTACCCCATGCTAAGCCACCTGTTAAAGGGCAAGGTTAAGGATTTGGTGGCATCACTCTCCTTGCCTGATAGTGCAGGTGGTGGTCTCATCTGGGGGATCGACGGCATCGTGATGAAAATGCACGGGTATAGTCGAGCTCCAGATGTAACTATAAAAATAGCTCAAGCCAAGATGGTGGTGGAGAGGGATGTGGTCAGTTGCCTCAAATCAGAGCTAGTCAAGATTAGAAAACACATCAATTTGTGAAAGGAGTTATTATGTCTGCTACTGAGGAAACCGTCAAAGATATTATTGTTAAGATTGTACATTGCGACCGTGAAGTTCTTACCCCTACTGCTACCTTCCAAGATATGAAAGCCGACTCCCTAGATATGGTTCAAGTGCTGGTAGCCTTAGAGGACGAATTTGGTATTGAAATTCCTGACGAGGACGCCCAAAAATTCCAAAATTTTGGTGATTTTATTACTTACGTTGATGCTAAGGTAGCAGAGAAAGGCAATGCTTAAAGGCAAGGTAGCTTTAGTAACCGGTGGTTCTCGTGGCATCGGTAGAGCTATAGCCTTGAAGCTGGCTGAGCAAGGGGCTGATGTCATTATTAATTTCTTTCGTCGTCGCCAAGCTGCGGAACAAACGGCTAAGGATGTTGAAAGTCTGGGGGTAGCTGCCAAGGTTATCAAGGCTAATGTAGGCGACCCAGAAAAGATCGATGAGATGTTTGATATTATCGGCAGCAGCTTTGGACGGCTAGATATATTCATTAATAACGCCGCCTCAGGTCTGCCTCGCTCTGCCCTAGACCTGGATGCTAAAGGCTGGGACTGGACTATGGACATTAATGCCAAGGCTTTCCTACTTTGCACTCAGCGGGCAGTTAAGCTTATGGAGGGCAGGGGGGGTAAAATAGTTACCATCTCCAGCCTGGGCTCATACCTGGTACTGCCAGGTTATGTGGCAATAGGGATATCTAAGGCTGCCCTTGAGGCTTTGACCCGCTACCTAGCCATAGAGTTAGCCGCTAAAGGCATCTGTGTTAACGCCGTGGCGGGGTCACTGGTCACCACCGAAGCCGGTATGCTCTATACCCGGGCAGCCCAAGAGCAACTGGGAGAGGCTTTCCCGTGGCAAACGACACCGGCGGGTAGGTTAGTAGCCCCTGAAGACATAGCCAATGTGGTAGCCTTTCTGTGCGGCGAGGAGGCTTTTATGATAAGAGGACAGATAATTCTCGTTGACGGAGGTACTTCACTGGTACCTTTTAGTCTTATGAGTAAAGGAGGATGAAGGAGGACATTGGATAAACAGCCAGTAGTAGTTACCGGGATGGGTGTTATTTGCCCCCTGGGGTTAAACGTAAAGGAGTTCTGGGCAGGATTGGCAGCTGGGAAATCAGGCATTAATTATATTACATGCTTTGATGCCAGCAACTACCAAGTAAAGGTAGCCGGTGAGGTAAATGGCTTTGACCCGACAAAATTTATGGATATAAAAACGGTGGAACGTACTCGCCGGCCCACCCACTTCGCTATGGCTGTGGTTCAGGAAGCAATGGAATCAGCTAGGTTAGATATGAGCCAGGAGCAGGCAGAGCGAGTAGGTGTTGTCACCACCAACATGCTGGAATGTGAGCTTATTGCCGAAGGCTGGGAGACGCTTCAGAAACGGGGGCCAAGAAAGGTAGACCCACTGTTTTTTACCAAGTCATCCCCTAGTGTAATATCACTGCACATCGGGATGTTCCTCGGGGCTAAAGGACCTAACACCAGTGTCAATAGCCTCTGTGCCAGTGGCGCTGATGCCATAGGCACTGCCCTAAATTTCATTCGCCTAGGTTATGCTGATGTAATGATAGCTGGTGGCTCTGATGCTTCGCTAGGTGCAATGACTGTAGCCGCTATAGGTAGGCTGGGAGCTCTATCCCCAGAGCCAGACCCTGATAAGGCTTGCCGACCTTTTGACCTCAACCGCAACGGTTTTATCTACGGGGAAGGGGCAGGGCTAGTGATATTAGAAACCTACGAGCATGCTAAGAGGCGAGGGGCACCGATTCTAGCTGAGCTTGCCGGGGCAGGCTGGACATATGATGCCCATAATATAACCGCTCCCCACCCTGATGCCGAAGCTATAGCTATGAGAACCGCCCTCCAAAATGCCGGGGTAAAACCTGAAGAGGTTGATTATATTAACGCCCACGGCACCAGTACCAAGCTAAATGATATCAGCGAAACTAACGCCATCAAAATGGCTTTCGGAGATAGGGCTTACCGAATCCCTATAAGCTCCAGTAAATCTATGTTCGGCCACCTGATAACTGCCGGCGGGGCTGTTGAGTCTATTGGCGTGGTACTAACCATAATGAATGGGATTATCCCGCCAACTATACATTATGAAACCCCAGACCCGGAATGTGATTTGGACTATGTGCCTAATGTGGCTCGCCCAGCCGAGGTAAATGTCTGCCTGAAAGACAGTTTTGGTCTTGGCGGGCAAAATTGCTGCCTGGTTTTCAAACGCTTCAAGGGGGAATAATAAGATGTCTTTAGAATTAGAAGGCAAGGTATCGCTGGTAACCGGCGCTTCCCGTGGTATTGGTCGAGCTATCGCTCTCAAGCTGTCAAGCCTTGGGGCTAAAGTGGCCGCCAACGACTTATCCAAAGAGACACTGAGTGATGTCGTCAACGCCATAAGAAGTCAAGGGGGAGAAGCCATGGCTGTGGAAGCTGATGTAAGAGATAGCGAAGCGGTAAGAGCTATGGTGCAGGAGATAACTGAGAAGTGGGATAAGATTGATATTTTAGTAAATAATGCCGGCATTAACCGGGATACCCTGTTATTGAGAATGTCCGACGAAGCCTGGGATGACGTAATTGATACTAATCTAAGGGGAACGTATACCTGCACCAAGTTTGCCTTGCGGTCTATGATGAGACAGCGGTGGGGACGCATCATCAGTATCGCCTCTATCGCCGGCATAATAGGCAATGCCGGACAAGCCAACTACGCTGCCTCTAAAGCCGGAATCATCGCCTTTACCAAAAGCATAGCCCGAGAGGTAGGCTCACTGAACATAACTGCCAATGCTCTAGCCCCGGGCTTCATTCTCACCGATATGACTGAGAAGCTACCCCAGGAAAGGAAAGACTTTATCCTGCAAATGATTTCACTCCAGCGCTTTGGCAAACCAGAAGAAATAGCCGAGTTGATAGCCTTCTTAGCCAGCGACCGGGCCAGCTATATCACCGGGCAGGTTATTGGTATTGATGGAGGAATTAGCCTGGCCTAGAATAAGCTGGATATATCTCAGCCGCCCATGCAACCACGCCGTCCCGTCGTTTCAAGCGGCATATTGGCCCTGATCCACTCTTCAAGCCCCTCTTTGCTCTTGGTCAGCGGCCCTTCTAGCTTGTGCGCATCAACACCAGTGAGGTAAATGTTTGTTCTTTGCTTCTTAGCAGCGTCTATTTGCTGGTTGGAATCCTCAACCAGGGTAAAGGCTCGGGACAGGGTATTCTGCAGTGACTGGTCCAGAAAGCCTATCTTTTCGCTATTCCTTTTCCAGCTATCGGTCCTGAATTTCTTGGGACGTCCCCCATAGCTGAACTTTTCCGTAAGCCTCAGATTTTCACTTACGTCATAAAACAGGCTGCCAACTATCTCCGACTCTGTCTTTTCGGCTGGTCGGCGCCGCCTCATGACAATACTTAATACGATAAGAATAATTATTGGGATTATAATCGCCCAATTACTACCTTCACCAAACAGATCCATATATTACTCCTTACCTCAACTGTTAATATTTATTAATTAAACCAAATTATGAACAATATGTCTATAGCCTATCAAAGAGGCACATTTACATTAAAGCAGGATTACCTGGCTCTAGTTACTCCTCCTCACCAACAGGCATATATTTCGGGAGAAGGTCTTGAGCGGGTAGCGGTAGGAACTTTCGGGAAAGGACCTGAGCACCTCCAAGCCAGCCCTCGTTACCAGCTTTTCCAGCTCGGAGTAGGAAAAAAGGTAATAATAGCGGTACAGGGTCTTACCCCTTGTCCGCCAGGGCACGCCTACCTCTTTGGGCTTAAACCAGAACCTGGGCTGCCAGCGGTTCCATACCGTGATAAAGGCTTCGCCACCCGGCTTTAATACCCGCCTCAGCTCGTCCAGGGCAGATTGCTTCTCCTGCTTACCTTTTATATGGTGGTAGGTAGCTACTGAGATTGCCCAGTCAAAGGTCTGGTCAGAATAGGGAAGACAGCTAACATCAGCCACCGATAAGTTTACGGCAAAATTGAATTTTTGAGAGTATTTTCGGGCAAAGCTCAACATCTCGGTAGAAAAGTCGACACCGTATAATTCAAAGCCGTGACTAAAGGGTAGAAAGTCAGGACCATGAGCACAACCAATGTTAAGTAGCCTGCCCTTCTGCCACCGTTGCGCCAACGCTTCTAGCTCGTTACGGAATATAGACCAGTGCCTGAAGTTATACCAGCCCGGGGCTATCTGATTAAATATATCTATTTCTACCTCACCCCCTGTATCCCCCTCTCCTTCAAAGGAGAGGGGGAATTTCTGTTTAAGAGGGGCTTCGCCCCTCTTAAACTCCCCTTTAATATTTTCTTCCAAGAAGAGAGGTTCGTTACATAAGAAAGGCGAAGCCTCTCTTTGACTCCCCCAAGAAGGAGAGTGTTTAGTAATTTCTGTCGTCATTGCGAGCGAAGCGAAGCAATCTCGTAATCGTATCTAAGATTGCTTCGTCGCTAACGCTCCTCGCAATGACTGTTTGAATTATTAAACGACCTCCAAGAAGAAAGCTGGGCAATAAGTTACAAATCTGCTAAACTGAGTATACTATGAAAAAATTCACCAGGACAATATCCGGGGTTACCCCGGTAGCCGTAATGACCCTGCCGCTAAAGTGCCCGGGACAATGCATCTACTGTCCTACCTACCTGGCTATACCTCAGAGCTATACCCCTGAGTCGCCGGCAGTATTACGAGGTAGAAAATTTGGCTATGATGCCAAGAAACAGATTGAGCTAAGATTAAAAGTCCTGTCCGAGATGGGACACCCTACCGATAAGATTGAGCTGATAGTAATGGGGGGCACCTTTCTCGCCTTTCCCAGGGACTACCAATATCAGTTTATTAAGGACTGCTTTGACGCCCTAAATGGTGAGGAATCAACCACATTAGAGGCAGCCAAGAAAATTAATGAAACGGTTAATCATCGCTGCACCGGGCTATGCATAGAGACCAGGCCTGATTGGTGCCGACAGGAGGAAATAGATAGGATGCTTGAGTTTGGCACCACCAGGGTTGAGCTCGGGGTCCAGACCTTAAATGATGAAATCTACCGGGTGGTAAGAAGAGGGCACACGGTAGAAGATGTAGTTAAAGCCACCACATTACTCAAGGAGCACGGCTTTAAGGTGCATTACCACTGGATGCCGGGACTACCCGGCTCAACCCCCGAGGAGGACTTAGAGCTATCCCAAAGGCTGTTTGACGATGCTCGCTTTAGACCAGATGGCTTGAAGCTATATCCTACCATGGTGGTAGCCGGTACCGAGCTGGAGAAATGGTACCGGGACGGACGCTATCAGCCATACGATGATGAGACAATGATTAACCTGATTGCTGAGATTAAGTCTATTGTGCCCAAGTATGTCAGAATCTCAAGGGTACTGCGTGACATCCCAGCCAAATTTATCGTTGGTGGTTTAAAGGACTCGCTCCGGGATATAGCCAAACAGCGCATGAAACAGCAAGGCACAGAATGTAGGTGCATCAGGTGTCGGGAGTATGGTCACCGGGCACGAGAGGGGTGGGAAATAGGCGAACCCAAGATGGTAAGAATGGACTACGAGGCTTCAGGCGGTAAAGAAATTTTCCTATCCTTTGAGGATGAAAACGAAACGCTGTTTGGCTTACTGCGGATGAGGATTCAATCCCAGCCCATAGCCGGTCTGGGGGCAAACGGAAATCTAGCCGTAATAAGGGAGCTGCATATATATGGTCCTGAGGTTCCTCTCAGTCAGCGAAAGCCAAACGCAGCTCAGCACAAGGGTTTAGGTAAGGCACTGCTGAGAGAAGCTGAGCTAATTGCGGCCAATATGTTTCAAGCCCAATGGATGATAATTTTAAGTGGGGTTGGCGCCAAGGAATACTACCGCTCTGAGTTTGGCTACCGCTCACAGGGAGATTATATGGTCAAGGGTCTGGCTCGGATGGCAAAGGTTAATCTTCACCCCGCTCAATCTGCCTCAGTCTGGCATCCCCAATGCCAAAGTGATGAGCTATCTCATGCCGCACTACCTTCTGTATCTCGGCAATAATCTCAGCCTCATATCTACATCTAGCCTCAATCGGCTTCTGGAATATAGTTATTTTATCCGGTGGCACCATCCCGTAGCGCCTGCCCCGCCTGGTTAGGGGCACACCCTGGTAAAGACCGAGAAGGGTCTGACCACGCCTCAGCCCCACCTTTGCCAGTTGGTCTTGAGTCGGCCAAGCCTCAACCACGACATCAATGTTTTCCAGCTTGGTTCGAAATTCCCGGGGTAAACTATCAACTGCCCTTGCCACCAACAACTCAAATCCTTTTCTATCCATAGCTTAACCGCTCTAGGGGTAAAATTTATAGAGACCACTGAAAAGACTCATCTGATTTCAGCGGTCTCTATTTACCGAGATATGGTTTTATTGATTTTACCGTTTATCCTCTTTAGCTACCATATAACTTTTGCAAGCCGGCAATATCACCCGGTTCAAGGCTTATCTTCTTTACCTCACCATATTCTGAATATCCGTACATCGTCATCTCAGCATATTGATTCTGATACAGGTCATCCAGAACCAAGGCATGCCCTGCCTCATGGGTGGCAATGTCTCTAATGTCCATAGCATCAGTTAACGCATATTCTTCGCCCTCTCCATCCGGATCGATACCCCAGACAAACTGGGTATTGAACTCTATATCAAACTCAATTAACTCCTTGGTGTTGACATAGTACCAGAAGGTACACATGGCTATAATAGTGGAGCTATCCATATCTACCCAGGCAATAGTATTGGTATCATCCCTGATGGCTCCAGCTATTCCAGTTGTTCCAACTTCATCGTTATACAGCTCCTCTGATGTATTAGCATCCCATTCCTCAAAGGCAGCTATAATCTCGACGCGAGCACTCTCATCAACATTCTCGTTAATAGCATACGATACTGGAAGTTCAGCCCATTTTACACCGCCTCTAAAAAGCTTATAGCCTTCAGCCTCTTTTGGTTCTTTGGGCTCTTTGGGACCAGCCCACGGTGGCTTGCCTGGTGCCCTATAGTGGATAAATACCGCCTTTTCTATATCCTTTGGTGGTGGAGCTGCTGGCTTAGCCAGGGCTACGCTAAAGCCACTGGCAGCAACTAAAGCAGCTAAGGCCACCGCTAACACAAACCTTTTCATCTGGTTTCACCTCCTTAATCATCTAATCATATAAGTATAACAAACCTTAGCCGAGAAAAGTCAAGTCAATGACAAACAAGCTAGCGGTGTAGTCTCAGCATCAGCCTACACTTAGCCTTATTCGGCTTCTGAAAACTCAATCTCCAATTCCCCTTCCAGTTCGCCCAGTTTGACCTCTATCTTTAGCTCATCAGCATCTTCGGGGATGGTGAAGTTAATCGTTCCATCATCTCCAGTGGTGCCTATCTCTTCACCATTGACCACGACCTCAGCCCCGACAATCGGCTCGCCTTCGAAGGTCACCAGAAGGGTAACCGTCTCACCAAGGGCTATATCACCTTCAAGCTCAAGCCTGAGCCTCTCCCGCTCTCTTTCCCTTTCCGGGCTTACCTCAGTGAATTCCTGATTTGGTCCACTCTGGCTAACCACAGGCTTAAGGATGTATTTGATGCCGCTTTGCTCGCTGCCAGCAGCCACCACCGAGAGGTCAAAAACGAAACTTACCGGCGAGTCCCCGGCTATGTCGAAGTTGGTGTTAATATGGAGCTTGTCGCTGGGTAGTTTAACAGTGGTGGGGTCACCGTTATTTAAGATGCCTTCAATGGCGCTGACATAGACAAAGACCATGGTATATTGACCATCGGGAAGGTCACCGCTCCAAATTTCTTGAGCGTTTTCCTCCTGGAGGGGCACTAGGTCTAATTCGTCTGTAGCCGGTGGAAACTCAAGCCATGCGCCAACCTCCCCTGCCTTGTGCACCCCAACACTGCTAATCGTTACCATGAGACTTTGAAAGTCTCCAATAGCATTTACATCGTCACTTATTAGCAATCTGAAATTTGCCTCGGGTATCGGGCTAGGCGCCGGCTCAGGGGTAGATGGAGGGGTAATCCCTTCTGGAGGGGGTGGAGGAGTAACCGCCTCAGGAGCAGGGGTTGGGGTGGGAGGAATCTCCCCCGGACTAGGTGCACAGCCAATAGTCAGCACCAGAAGCAAGACCATAACAAGAGTTATCGCAATTTTGCCTGTTCTTTTCATCCCCATTTCCTAACCTCCTAGTTAAACCTATTCTACTAATTATAACGAAAAATAGTCAATTAGTTAGGGGAGTTGCCAAAAACATCAGGTAAGGAGGTTGTTTAGGGGCTCATCATTTATTACTTTTCAGATAGTCCATAGCCCACTGGATGGCGTCTTCTCCCTCAAGTTCAAGCTCATAGTCAGGGCATATCCCTTCGCCTTCTATGAGATGACCGCTGGGGGTGAGCCAGCGACCAGTGGTAATATATAGTCCTGAGCCATCCCCAAGCTGGTGCAGGACGTTAACACTGCCCTTGCCAAAGGTTCTGGTGCCAGCAATGGTAGCCTGACCATAATCCTGCAACGCCCCAGCCAATACTTCACTACCGCTGGCACTGTAGCTATCTACTAGAACAACCAAAGGTAAGTCAGTAGTAGCTCTCTCATCATTAACAGTTATCACGGTATGGCTGCCCTGATTATCCACTATATCAACGACTACGCCCTCCTCCAAAAAGTGACTGGCAACGTCAACTACTGCCGTTAGTACGCCACCAGGATTACTCCGCAGGTCAAGGATGATACCGGTAGCCGCTTCAGCAGTGATACTATCCAGCACCGGTGATAGTTCTTCACCAGTGTCCTCAGAAAAATGGGTAATATTAATGTAGGCGATGTCTTGCCTCATCTCAAAGCGGACACTGGTTAGCTCAATTTCAGCTCTAACTATCTCAATTTCCTCAGGCTCAGTCTCATCTTGGTGAAGAATAAGAAGCCTGACTGATGTTCCCTTGGGACCACGGATAAGAAGCACAGCCTCAACCAGGCTCATCTCCGAGGTAGGCTTACCGTCAATTCCCAGGATTTTATCGCCAGCCCTAATGCCTGCCCTATCCGCTGGCGAATCAGCAATAGGGGCAATAATCACGAGCTGATTGTCCTTAACTGCGACCTCAGCTCCAATACCTTCAAATTTCCCCTCCAGACTGCTCACGCTCAATTGGTAGGTCTCAGCATCAAGGTAAACAGTGTAGGGGTCATCTAGTGCTTCTACCATACCCTTAATGGCTGCCTGACTCAGTTGGCTAGCATCAAGCCTGTCCTTATCCACATAATCTTGGAAAATTATGTTCCACGCCTCTTCAACAATATCCAGACCCTGACTTGAGCTAGGAGGAGTTCCGGTGCCTAGAGCACAGCCAGTACCAAAAGATAGGGCTAGGCTCACCACCAATAGAGCTATTACCATAATTTTTAATACTTTTGACATCGGACTTACTCTCCCCTAAAGCATTTGGTAACAAAATTTATTAGCTATTTACTGAGGAAAATATGAGCAGC
>JAUWIC010000035.1 GCA_030605575.1 Dehalococcoidia bacterium | reverse complement strand
ATCATGACCGAGGGGGTATGGAAAACACCCCTGGGTAAGGTAGAGATTGACTCAGAACTGGCCAAGCAGATTTTAGCTACCTCTAATTACCTCGAAGAGGACTCCGGGGCACATCAATACGAACACTCCATTGAGGTTCAGCTCCCATTCCTGCAATATTTCAAAAAAGACTTCAAGCTCGTCCCCATCATACTCTCCTTCTCTACCGGTGCTACCTATAAGGAAATCGGCAAGGAGCTGGCTACTGCCATTAAGGATTTAAATAGACAGGTGGTAATCATCGCCTCCAGCGATATGACCCATTATGAGCCACAGGAATCGGCTCAGTGGAAGGACACCCAGGCTATAGAAGCCATCTTGGACTTGAATGAGGACGAACTGCTCAAACGGGTGGATGAATTAAGAATATCAATGTGCGGCTATGCCCCGGCGGTCAGTCTTATCTCGGCGGCTAAGGAACTAGGAGCCAAGAGGGCAGAGCTGGTTAGATACCAGACCAGCGGTGATACTACCGGCGACTATTCCAACGTAGTCGGCTACGCCGGGATAATAATAATGGGAATGTCGCCACTGGCAAGATTAGCCCAGCGCACCGTGGAGGCTTTTGTTAAGGAGGGTAAGACCCCCGAGCCCGAAGAACTCACCCCCGAGATGAAACAGAAGGCTGGGGTCTTCGTTTCCATCCATAAGCTGGGGCAATTAAGAGGCTGTATCGGCACCTTTGAACCCACCCAGGATAATGTAGCTGAGGAGATTATAGCCAACGCCATCAACTCGGCAACCCAGGACCCCCGCTTCCCCTCCGTCACCCCCGATGAGCTTGAAGACCTTGACTATAGTGTGGATGTCCTGACCGAACCTGAACCCATAGACAGCAAAGACCAGCTAGACCCCAAGAAGTACGGGGTCATCGTAGAATCTGGGGTGCGCAAGGGGCTACTCCTGCCTGACCTTGAAGGCATAGACAGTGCGGACTATCAGATTGATATCTGCCGCCAGAAAGCAGGCATAGCCCCCGACGAACCAATAAAACTATATAGATTTGAGGTAAGGAGGTATAAGTAAACGAAGGGGAATTGAAAAAGACAAAATTACGCATAATTAAAATTTGGGGAAACAATTCCTATCTGATTAGCTTTGATTTGTTTTTGTAGTTATGTTAAGTGCTTTGAGGTGAAAAGAGGCAAATGATGAAATAAAGGAGAGTTTAAGGGAGGCGAAGCCTCCCTTCCATATCCCTCCCCCTCGCCTTTGAAGGAGAGGGGGATACAGGGGGTGAGGTAGACAAGCAGGCGAAATATAGGAGGAATTATGATTAATTACTGCTCTTATTAAATTACTCGACAAATTACATAATTTGCTTTACCATATGTTTGTCACTTAAGAGGGCAAACGTATGGCTAAGGTACAAGTAGTTTCAGATAGATTAGCTAAAGTAAAATGTAGGGAATGGCTGGAGAAGGTTGGATTTACAGATATAAAACCAGCAAGAAATCAAAGTTGTGATTTAATAGCAAGAAAATCTGACAAAACCTATTTTATTGAAATAAAGTATTCTTCAAAAGAAGAGGGTAATTTTTTCGGCACAGTTATGCTAACCGAGATGTTTCAGGCAATATGTAACAAAGAAAATTATCTATTCTTAGTATGTAGAGGTAGAAGTGACGACATAAATGACTGGTTTTTTAAGTTATTCAGTGTTGAAGATTTTATTAAATGTTGCACATTAACGACGCCTATTTTTCTTTATCATTTGGATGTAGAAGGTCGCTTCAATTTAACTGTTCCCAACTTTTCAAAGAATACTACACTAGCTTCGGAGACGTTAATAAAACAGATGTGGAAAGATTTCAAAAAATGGAAATCAAAGTCATGCCTATCTAAAGGGGGGGAGTAATTATGAGTAGCGTAAAATATATTCTGACTAAATATGAAACAATACGGAGAACCGAGAAGGTTGAGTATGCGGTGGAGATTCCGGAGAATATTAGGAATAAAACGGTATATGCTAATGAACAAGTACTAGATAACAATTATGTAGATTACAAAGTTGTGGATATAGTTGATAGCGAAATGCTTGACGAAGAAACTCGTAGTTTGCGAAGGGTCAAATAGAAGAAAGGATATATTGGCTTTATAAACCTATTGGGAAACATCTAATTGGTGAAGAATTAAAAGCAAAGCACGCATTAGTTACTTCTATTTGGAGATTCCCTCCTGAACGAAATAATACTCATCCTGCACCATTCCCAATAGAATTACCAACCAGGGCTATATATTCAGTGATGGATGACAGGAAAGGTCTAGTCATTGACCCGTATTGCGGAAGTGGTACCACTTTAGTCGCTGCAACGTTATTGGGTCATGATTATATTGGTATTGAGATCTCTAAAGAATATGCTGATTCTGCAGAGACGAGGATAATAAATTGTGAAAATGAGAGGAAAGAAGCTCTTTCAGAAATGGTAAAACATGTAGTAACAAAGACTTTCTTTGAAAGAAAGGAAAACGGAGAATATACAGGTAGATTTAGAATTCAAAAGAATTCGCAGGAAAAGCCGATTCCTCTTAAACTATTTGAACCTAAAACACAATACATGAAGCGAACTGCTAAAAAGGCTTTGGTAAACAAAAAAGCGGCCCCTGCGAGTGACTAGCTTATGGCTAGTTTATGCCACCTTCTGGTTGCTTAAAATGGGGAGTTAAAGAGGGGCGAAGCCCCTCTCCTCTAACCTCCCCCTCTCCTTTGAAGGAGAGGGGGATACAGGGGTCGACAGAGTCGCCTCTGGCGAGGTGAGGTAGATAAAATATCTGATTTACGGTAAATATTGACTGAGGAGCGCCATAGTGAATGCCTGGGAAGCAATTGGGAATATGGTTAGGTCGCAGGGGGTTGAGTTTGTCTTCGGGCTTGGCGATACCGACCTCCTGTTATATGCCGAGAAAGTCCCTGGCTTAACCCCGATAAATGTCAGGTATGAGGGCTCAGCCCCGTTTATGGCTATGGCTTACTCCCGACTGAGTGGCAAGCCGGGAGTGTGTAACGGCAGTCCCGGGCCGGGGGTGGCTAATCTGGTGCCCGGAGTACTGGAGGCATATTCCGGGTGCGTACCACTGGTAGTGGTATGTCCCGCCGCATCTCAAAAAACAGCCGGTATGGGCGAATTTCAGGAGTGCGACCAGCTGGGCATGATGACGCCGATAACCAAATGGAGCGCTCGGGTTCCCCACACCGAAAGGATTCCCTGGTTCATAAACCGGGCGTTTTCAGTAGCCATAAACGGACAACCGGGACCGGTTTACCTGGAGATACCCTACGATGTCGGCGGTGCCTTCCACCACGAACTGGTGGAGGTGGGGCAACCAAAATATGTAACCGCCAAAAGAATTCGTATCGCTGGCGACCCAGAGCTAATCGATGAAGCCGCAGACCTGCTGCTAAAGGCAGAACGGGCGGTAGCGGTAGCCGGTAATGGGGCAGTATACTCCGGAGCCTCAGCGGAATTCAGAGAATTTATTGAGCTACTGGGCATACCATTTTTGACCACACCCGGTGGTAGAGGCATCCTGTCCGAAGACCATCCCTTAGCCCTCGGGCTAACTGGTCTATACCGGACTAAAGTGGGCAAGAAAGTATATTCTGATGCCACCTTAATTATAACCGCTGGCACCAGGAACGAGAGTTTTCAGACCCATAAATTCAAAGATTTTCCCCAAGGGGCTAAATTCATCCAGATTGACATCGCTCCGTTTGAAATCGGGAGAAACTGGATGCCCGATGTCGGTATCGTTGGTGACGCCAAAATTGTCTTGAGGCAACTGATTGACGCCATAAGGGAAAAAGCTGGCAATAAAAGAAATTTTGAGGAAATGCCACGGGTGAAGGAAGTGGTAACGGCCAAGAAGGAGTTTGAGACCGAGGTTGAGGCTGAGTGTATGACTGAAGCCACCCCGATTCCAGCCAAGCGTATAGTATATGAGTTAAGCCAATTATTGGGCAAGGACACCATCCTGGTTAATGAGAATGGTTCTCAGGACTGCTGGTCATATTGCTTCCCCTATTACAAGCTCCAGGACGGCTCGGAGTGCGTACCGGTGGCTGAGCAGACGTGTATGGGAATGGGTGTAGTCGGCGCCATTGCCGCTAAACTAACCAAGCCCGAGAAAAAGGTGGTATGTGTTACCGGAGACGGCGCCTTCCAAATGTATATGAAGGAGCTACCAACAGCCGCCCAGTATAAAGTGGGATGCACCTGGGTGGTAATGAACAACTCTGCCCTGGGCTGGGCGAAAGCGGCACAGATAAAAAAAGCAGGATGGGATACCGCCACATTCAAGGTGCAACCTGACTTCGTGAAGTGGGCTGAAGCCTGTAAATGCTATGGGAGAAGGATTGAAAAACCGTCTGAGATAAGACCAGCCCTGGAAGAAGCGCTGAAAGTCAACCAGGAAGGGATACCGGCGGTGCTTGACTTTGTCACCGGAATTGATATGTCCCATTTTGAACGTGCTGAGTAAAGGACTCATTAAAAATTATTATCCTAGACATAATGGCATATATATGCTATAATATATCCAGTTACCACTGATGAAGGAGCAATTGATGAAAAGGACTATGATTTATCTGCCAGAGCAGACCCACGAAGGGCTCAGAAAGTTAGCCTTTGAGGCAAATACCTCAATTGCTGAGCTAATCAGGCAAGCCATTGATGCCATATATAGTGAGGATATTGAAGATATTCAAGACATGGAAGAGGAGTTGATTAAATATCAGGCTCACCCTGAATCAGCAATAGAGTTACAGAAATATTTGCGCCAGAGGAAGGCGCATGTATCGGCTTGAGCTAACACCTCAAGCGCAGCGCCAGCTAGATAAACTTTCGGTAGCAGACCTGGAGCCAATAGCAGCGGCTATACAAGAGCTTGGGGATAACCCCAGAGCCTCTGGAGTTAAAAAATTAAGAGGACCTATATATAGAATACGAGTCGGCGACTGGCGAATAGTCTATGCCGTTTTTGACAAGGATAATTTAATAGTCGTCGGTAAGATAGCCAGACGCTCAGAGGATACTTATAAGAAAATAAAGGACTTATTTTAGACCTAAGACAGGTGCATTATGGATATGTTTGAACAAAAATCTGAGGAACTAAGAAGTCAAGAGGCGCCACTGGCTACCAGGATGAGACCGGCCACCTTCGATGCTTTTGTCGGGCAGGAGCACCTTATCGGCAAGGGGCATGTGCTGAGGAAGGCTATTGAAGCCGATCAGCTACCATCAATCATCCTGTGGGGTCCGCCAGGCAGCGGTAAAACTACCCTGGCTTACATTATCGCCAATGCCACCGAGTCACACTTCAGCCCGATAAGCGCGGTTAGTGCTGGTGTGGCTGACCTGCGCCGGATAATAGAAGAAGCCAAGGAACGCCGTAAGATGCACCTGCAGCGAACCATCCTGTTCATAGATGAGATTCACCGCTTCAACAAAGCTCAGCAGGATGCCATTCTACCCTTCGTTGAGGATGGCACTATCACCCTTATTGGGGCGACTACGGAAAACCCCTCCTTTGAGGTTATCTCTCCCCTCCTCTCCCGCTGCCAGGTTCTTACCCTTAATCCCCTTACCCACGATGAAATTCAGGTCATAGTTTTGAGAGCACTAAAGGATAAATTGCGCGGTCTTGGTGTACTAAATGTAGAACTGGCTCCCGATGCCTTGAACCACCTTATTACTATGTCAAATAATGA
>JAUWIC010000051.1 GCA_030605575.1 Dehalococcoidia bacterium | reverse complement strand
AAGCAGATTATTGAGGCGCACAGTGGGTGTATCTGGGCAGAGAGCAAGGTAGGAAAAGGCACTACTGTTAGTTTTACCTTACCCTTAGATCAGGTTGGGGGTGATTCTCATGAATAGGAAGATTCTAGTCATTGAGGATGACCCAAGTACCTTGAGGTTAATAAAATATACTCTCCAGCAGGAGGGCTACCAGGCGCTCACCGCGCCGAATGGACTGGAAGGGCTGAGAAAAGCCAAGAGTGAGCAACCTGACCTCATTATTCTTGATGTTATGTTACCCGGTGTAGACGGTTTTGAGATTTGCCATCGGTTGCGGGCTGAACCTCAAACTGCCAAGCTACCCATTTTGATGGTCTCGGCCAAGGCCCGGGGAATAGATAAAGCCACTGGGCTCAAGGTGGGAGCCGATGACTATATCACTAAGCCGTGGTACCGCCCTGAATTAGTGGCTAAGATAGCAGCCATGTTGGAACGAAACAGTGTGGTCTCGAACTACAATATATAGACGAGGTAGTCCCGATGGATAAGAAGATTTTAGTTATTGAGGACGACCCGAGTGCCTTGAGGCTCATAGGGTATACCCTCCAGCAGGAGGGTTACCAGGTACTCACCGTGCCCAACGGGCTGAAAGGGCTGAGAAAAGCCAGGAGTGAGCAACCTGACCTCATCATCATAGATATCATGCTGCCCGGTATCGACGGTTTTGAGGTTTGTCATCGCTTGCGGGCTGAACCTCAAACTGCCAAGCTACCCATTTTGATGGTCTCGGCCAAGGGCCGGGAAATAGATAAAGCCACCGGACTCGCGGTAGGGGCCGATGACTATATCACTAAGCCGGCAGACCCCTCGGAGATTATAAGCCGGGTAGAGACTCTCTTGGCCAAGCAAACTGCTGTCAAGTCAGCGATGGTCGTCTTCGTTGGCTCAAAAAGGGGGGTGGGCACAACGACACTGGTGGTCAACGTAGCCATTGCTCTGTCGCAGGGGGATAAGCGGGTTATTGTGGTTGACCTTTGCCCCTATGGTGGCAACATAGCCGAGTACCTTGGACTTGAGCCTGGGGGCACTATTGAGCTTCTAATGAAACCCATAGATGCTATCACTCGTGGTGACCTAGAGGCAGCACTGGCAGTTCACCATACGGGGCTAAGGGTGCTGGTTCCCCCTCGGTGGTCTGGGGAGCAGGAAGAGATTTCGCCCTCTGAAGTTGTTTTGCTAGTTGAGAGGTTTCGGGAAGTGACCGATTACCTTCTTGTCGACTTACCTTTTCAGCCCTCTAGTGCGGTCAGTACGGTGCTCAGCAAGTGCGACTTTGCCATCATTGTCACCGACTCCAAAGCTGATGCTCTGCCTAGCGTTAAGTCCACAGCTAGCGTTTTGGGTCTGCTGGGTATCTCCCAAGAACGAATGGGAGCGGTGGTCATCGACCGGGAGGGGATGTTTCCCGCCTGGCAGCTGTCTAAAATGAGAGCAACCGTAGAAAGCAACGCCGGGGCTCAGTTACTGGGAATAATACCTTATGATACCAAGGTTTCCCTAGAACTGCTGCCCGGCAGCACTCCGGTAATACTTTCCAGTCCTAACTGTCCCCTGGCTTGGGCAATGAGGGGGGTGGCTCAACATATTATTGGTGAGAAGATAAATAGCCGTGATTCTCGTAAATTCAGCGAGGAAAAGCATGGACAGAGATAGAGGGGAGATATTTACTGATAGAGCAACCAGAAAAAGCCTAGGCGAGATGCTGATTGAGGAGAACCTCATTACTGCCGAACAATTAGACAAAGCCCTGGAGCTACAGCGGAGGCAGGGGGGTAAACTCAGTGAGGTCTTGGTAAAACAAGGGCTAGTCAAAGCTGATGAATTGGCGGCGGTACTCAGCGTCCAGCTAAATGTGCCTCTAATCGACCTGAAAAGGCACCAGGTTCAACCTGAGGCATTACGGTTAATCCCTGAAGATATGGCCAGAAAACACACCCTTATTCCACTGGACGTAGTCGGTGATTCGCTAATAGTAGTTATGGCTGACCCGGAGGACATCCATACCATTGAGGACATTAAGGCTCAGTCAAGGATGAGGGTTGAGGTCGCGCTCGGCATTCCTTCTGACATTGAGCAAGCGATTAACCTCAGCTACAGGTCTAGCGGTGAAATAGACAAACAAGTAAGCCAGTTTGCCCCACCCGTTGAAGAAGCGGCTGAGGTTACCTCAGAGCTGATTGCCAGGACACCTATTGCTCAAAGTCTGGACTTACTTATCGCCCAAGCAGTACGGGATAGAGCCTCGGATGTCCACCTTGAACCGCAGGAAGATAGGCTGCGCATTCGCTACCGCATAGATGGCATTCTCCATGATATGTTCTCCTTGCCGCTGACTGGCCGCGCACCGCTGGTGTCCAGGGTTAAAATCCTGGCCGGGATGAATATTGCCGAGAAAAGGCGTCCCCAGGATGGTCAATTCTCGATTGAGGTAGAGGGTAGGGATGTTGATATTCGTGCTGCCACCATGGAAACAGCCTGTGGGGAGAGGGTAGCATTACGGATTCTGGATAAGTCGCTCTCTCTTTTCACCCTGCCTGAGCTAGGTTTCTTAGCTGATGCCCTCAAGAAGTACCGGGCGATGTTGAACAGCCCCTTCGGCATGATACTGGTGGGTGGCCCCACTGGCTCGGGTAAAACAACTACCCTCTATGCATCGATTAACCAGCTTGATGCCAATGAGCGTAATATCCTGACAGTTGAGGACCCTATTGAGTACCGCTTCATGGGCATCAACCAAACCCAGGTTAACCCTAAAGCTGGGATTACCTTTGCCAGTGGTCTGCGGGCTATTTTGCGGCATGACCCTGACGTTATTCTGGTAGGTGAGATACGGGACGAAGACACGGCATCGACAGCAGTTCAAGCTGCTCTCACCGGACACCTGGTACTGTCTTCAATCCATGCCAACGATGCCGTTAGCGTGCTTTTTCGACTGAGAGACCTGGGTGCCGAGCCATATCTTATCTCCTCGACACTGGTTGGTATTGTTGCCCAACGCATGGTTCGCCGTATCTGTACTCACTGCCGGGCTCCATCCCAACCCTCAATAGAAGAGCAAATAGCCTACGAAGAGGAAATGAAAGAACAGCCAACCACCTTTTATAGTGGGGCAGGGTGTAATCTTTGCGCCAACACCGGCTACCGGGGACGAACCGGGCTTTTTGAGCTCCTGGTTATGAGTGAGGAAATTAGAAGGATGTTACTTAGTAATGTCAGTGCCGGTGATATTAGAGCTGAGGCACTCAAGGAAGGAATGGTAACAATGAAGCGTGACGGGATGCTGAAAGTAAAAGAGGGCATTACCTCAGTGAGTGAGGTGCTACGTAGTGTATTTTCCATCGGCTAACAGTCGGTGTTTAAACCATACTGGAGGGAATTATGGCATATCAGTTTAAAGCCTATACCCTTGATAAAAGGGTGGTGCAAGGTACAATTGATGCCACTTCGGAAAGTACGGCTGAGGAAGCCCTGTACCGGGCAGGGTATCATCGTGTCCTCAGCCTGAAACAAACGCGTCCAGGCTTCAGCTTGGAACGGTTGCTACCAACCCTGTTTAGGGTCAAGACTCAGGATGTGATTGACTTCTCGCGCCAGCTAGCTACCCTGATTGAGTCTGGCATTACCATCCTCACCACTCTGCAACTGCTCGAGGAGCAGTCGTTTAGGCCTGTCTTCAGCAAAGTCATCGCCGGACTGGTCAACGAGCTTCGTGGGGGTAGTTCCCTTTCTCAAGCGCTGAGTAAGTACCCACAGGCATTCTCCTATACCTACTGTCAGGTGGTGAAAGCCAGTGAACAGGCAGGAAACCTTGAAGTCGGCCTGAGGCAAATAGCGGGCTACATGGAGAAACAAGCGGCAACCAGAAAAGGGATAAGAAGTGCCCTGACATATCCTCTGGTGACGTTATTTATGGCCATTGGGGTGTTTGTCCTTCTCATTACTGTAGCCCTGCCGCCACTGGTGGGACTATTTACCACACTTGGTACTGAGTTACCGTGGATGACAACGTTACTTATTGCTATTTCCAATTTCCTTATTAACTATAAGTTCTACCTTCTGGGGGGAGTAGCTATTGTCGCCGTCTCAATTATTGGCTACATGAGGCTACCGGCGGGAAAAATGACCATGGACAGGTTATGGTTAAAGCTTCCGTTGATTGGTCCTATCAATATACAGCGTAATGTGGGCCACTTCTGTCGAACAGTGTCAATGCTGCTCAAAGCCGGGCTTCTGTTGCCGCAGACAATGAGTATCGTCATTCAAACCGTCGGCAACAGGATTATCCGCCAGACATTAAAGGAGGTCAGAGAGAAGCTGGTCCAGGGGCAAGGTCTGTCTCAGCCGATGGCTGCCATTGACCTATTCCCCCGACTTATGGTGGAGATGATATCGGTAGGCGAGAAAACGGGTAACCTAGACTCTGCCCTTGCCACCCTTGGTGACTATTATGAACAGAGGGTTGACCAGAGGGTCAACGCGTTGATATCAATGATAGGTCCGGCGTTGACAATAGGCGTGGGGCTAATAGTTGCCTTCATCGCCCTCTCCATAATAACGCCGCTGTATTCCATACTGGGGTCTATGTAGTGACTGTATGGTGAGTGTTGGACAATGGGAACGAGTATAAATAAATGGCTGGCAGGGGCAAAAGCCTGTCTGGTTGGGCACGAAAGAGGATTCGGCTTGGTCGAGACCTTAGTTGCGGTTGCCATCTTGGGGGTTGCCGTGGTTGCTTTAGTGCTCGGCTTATCAACAGGGTCAATTACAGTACGTGAGGGTAACCAGGAACTTGTGGCACAGAGCTTGGCACAGACTCAACTGGAATATGTCAAAAACTATCCCTATGACCCGGCAGCCACTACCTACCCCACTGTGAATACGCCTGAAGGTTATTCCATCGGCGTTGAGGCTGGCTCTATCCCTGATGCTGATACTGACATCCAGAGAATAATGGTAACTATCTCCCGAGACGGGGAGGCTATACTGACCGTTGAGGACTACAAGGTGAACCGATGATGAAGGGGCAAAAAGGGTTTACATTACCCGAACTACTCATAACCGTGGCTATTACCGGGCTTATCGTCAGTTTTCTGGGTACGGCTATCTATCAAATTGTCACCATTACTGACTATAGCCACCAGAGGATGATAGCCATGCATGAGCTTCAAAACGCAGCTCACTGGTTCAGCCGTGATGGGCAGATGGCGAGTACCGCCAGTGGCGGTAGTGAGCTGGCACTGACTCTACCCGACGACTCTTCAATCACCTATGCTGTGGTTGACAATGAGCTTCACCGCACCGCCGGCGAGTCTCAGATGACACTAGCCCGAAATATTAGTGATATTTCTTTCGCCGTTGAAGACCGTATTATCACCATAACCATAACCTCGTCTCCCGTGGGGAGATGGGACATGAGTGAGTGGGGAACGAGACAATATAAGGTTTGCCTCCGAACCACCGGTGAGGAATTATGAATAGCCAGAAAGGTCAAGCGCTTCCTCTAGCCTTAGTGGCTCTAGCTATAGGCGTGCTGACCATCGCCCCTTTCCTCAGCCATGCCGGTAGCAGCCTTATTGGCTCTCGAATCTACCAGCAGTCGACAAGTGAGCAATACTCCGCCGATGCCGGGGTTGAATATGCCATCTGGCATCTACAAAGCGGGGAATCAGAAGTACCGGAAGGCGAGGAGTTGGAATTGCCGCAATTTATGCTAAATAGCCAGTCGGTGAATGTTACTATCGACAACCAGGGTGAGCAGATTTATAAGATTACCTCCATAGCTACCAGCGATGATGGCAGCAGCACTACCATTGAAGCCTATGTGTCGATAATCCTGGGGTTCTTTGATGGCGGCTTTACTACATTCCCGGGTGGTTTAACTCTAAACCAAGGTGAGGAATACACCGGCAATATCTATGCTGAGGGGGATGTCCAGCTAGATCAAGGGGCTACAATCACCGGCAATGTCTATGCTGAGGGGGATGTCCACCTACATCAAGATGCTACAATCACCGGCGATGTCTATGCTGAGGGGGATGTCCACCTAGATCAAGGGGCGGTAATAAACGGCGATGTCTGTGCTGGTGAGAATGTCCAACTGGACCAAGGGGCGGTAATCAACGGCAACGTCTATGCTGTGGGGGATGTCCAACTAGATCAAGGGGCTGTAATCAATGGCAATGTCCATGCTGGGGGGAATGTCCAACTAGGTCAAGGGGCTACCATCACTGGCGATTATCCCCTTCCCTATGATGGGTGCCCGCTGTTTCTCTTTGGCAGCATAGATATCCAGATCTGGGAAATAAGCCGTCAGTAGTCTTAACATGCTGAGCATAATTGGAGGAGAGATTTGGTGAAGAGCAAGCTACCCATCACAATCTTAATTATTATCTTGGCAGTGGTCTATTACCTCTTTGGGATGGACTATATGAACCAGCGCCAGGAGCAGGCGGTGCTGACTTCCCAAATCACTGAGGTTACCCAAACCCTTAGCGAAATACCAGAGCCTCCTCAGAGTCTTGAGCAGCGATTAGAGGCGGCTCAGGCTAATCTGGCTGTTGAGCAAAGTGTATTCCCCGACCAGGTAAACACCACCCGGGTTATTGATACTATTCTCAGATTGGCTGATGAATGTGAGGTTAAGGCTATTCCCTTGGTGACTGACCCGTGGTCACTAGAGAACATCGGGGAACATAGCTATTATGTCTTTCGGTTAAACGTGGCAGTCGAGGGGAGTTTCTCCCAATTCATCATTTTCGTTAGTAAATTGGAAAACGGGGAGTTTGACACCCTTATCGTGGAAAATATCAGTGTCACCAGGCTCAGCCAGCAGTCTGAGGAAGAAAGTGTTGAAGACGAAAGTGTTGCCGAGGAGATTATACCTGTCATGGCTAGCCTGGACATAGCTATCTATACCCAATCTCTGACTTCTGATTAAGGAGCTTATCTAAAAAATGTATGTTACGCTAAATATCAGTGCCACCAGTATAAGAGTCCTCTCGGTAAGGGGAAGGCAAGTAAAGAAGTGGGGCAGTGTGCCTCTGGCACCGGGGCTGGTCAGAGACGGTCTCATTTTGCAGCCGAAAGCGGTAGGGGCAGCCATTAAGGAGCTGTTTAAATCGACGAAAGTTCCTAAAAAACAGGTCATCACCAGTGTGACTGGCTTGTCCTTTACTTACCGTGTTCTGAGCTTACCGCGGATGAAGTCGGCCCTTCTCGGGGAGGCTATCCGGCGGGCAGCCAAGAAAGAAATGCCGTTACCTCTGGAGGAGTTGTACCTTTCCTGGCAGGCTATCGGCGGGGAAGGTGACGAGCTGGATTTCTTTGTTTTGGGTGTGCCGCGAAATCTTATCGATGCCGTGGTTCAGACATTAGCCGAAGCCGGGGTGAAGTCTTACCTCATTGAGCTAAAGCCGCTGGCGTTGGCTAGAGCAGCTAGTCGGGAGGATGCCTTAATAGTAGCTTTGGAGCCTGGTTGCTTCGATATTGTTCTAGTTGCTGATGGTATTCCCACTATTATGCATACCATAACTCCAAGAGGGGAAGGAGCCAGTGTAGAGGACAACGTTCAGCGGCTAACCGATGAGTTATCAAAAACGGTGGAGTTTTACAACAGTAGCCACCCGAAAAATCCCCTTAGTCCAACTACACCCTTGTTGCTAACCGGAGAGCTGTCAGCTGATGCTAACACCAGCCAGCTTATCCAAGCCGGGACAGGATATCCAGTTGAGCTCTTAGTCCCCTCATTAAAATTCCCGCCTGACTTACCTATTGCTTTATATGCCACTAATATGGGGCTGGCTCTCAAAAAGGTGTCACAGAAGGGCGCTATCCGTTTCCGTGATATAAATCTCGACATACTGCCTGTTACCTATAAGCCTAGAGTCCTCCGGGTATCGTGGCAATTCATAGCCTTATCTCTGGCTATAGCCATCGCTAGCGGTTTTCTATTTCCCATGTACCGGCTCAGGACTGAGGCTGAGGTTGAAACTATACGTTTGCAAACTGAGTTAACTCAGGTTAGCCAGGAACTACATCAAGTACGTCTGGCTTCTAATGAGGCCCAGCAAATTGGAGATACCCTCAATGAAATAGTCGGCGATGTGGCTGCCCTAAGGCAGGAGCATAAATACATTCTGAGTAAGGGGGGCGACTTCGCCATTAATCTGGATTTAGTTACCCATGCCATTCCCCCCGAAGCCTATTTCACCGTTATAGAGATGAGCACCGACCAAATCACGGTGGAGGGTGAGGCTGATAATGTCTTCACCGTCATCGACTACGTATTGGCTTTAGAGGAACAGGGAGGGTTATCTGAAGTTCGTATTGCTAAAATCGATGAGACTAAGATTACTGAAATTGAGATTACCGAGACCGAGACTATAGAGACTGAGATTACGGTGATATCCTTCATTATTGTTATCACTGGGTAGGGGTGGGCTCTAGTCCGCCGGCTCTATTTTGGGCGGCTGGAATAACAACCATGTTCTACGTGAAGAAATCCTGAGATTATATTTGAGGAGGTAAAAAGATGCACATCGATGACCTGCTTCGTCTGACGGTGGCTAAGGGTGCCTCAGACCTGCATCTTAAGGTAGGAGGAGTCCCTGTTCTCCGTATTGATGGCGAACTTGTCCCTCAACAGCAGCTGCCCGAGATGACGTCGGAGGATATGGAGCAGGTCTTTGAGGAAGCCACTACTGATGCCGAGAGAATCTCCTTTGCTGAGGAGCTGGAGTTAGATTTTGCCTACCAGGCTAACGGTATTAGTCGATTCCGGGTTAACGCCTACCTTCAAGGACGCACCATTAGTCTTGCCTGCCGCCCGATTAAAACCCAGCTCCCTAACCTAGACGAGTTGGGGCTACCCGAGGTGTGTAAGAGCCTGGTCTTGAAAACCAGAGGCCTGGTTGTGGTCACCGGACCAGCCGGGTGTGGCAAATCAACTACCCTGGCGGCGATGATGAACTATCTTAACCAGCAAGCGAAGCGCAAGGTCATCACCATTGAGGACCCTATAGAGTTTGTCCATCAAGATGGGAAGTGTATATTTTCGCAACGGGAGCTTGGTGATGATACCATGTCTTTTGCCAATGCCCTGAAGCACGTTCTCCGACAGGACCCTAATGTGATACTGGTGGGAGAGATGCGAGACCTGGAGACGATGGCGGCGGCGTTGACGGCGGCTGAAACCGGTCACCTGGTTCTTACTACCCTCCATACTCCCAGCGCTGCCCAGGCCATTGACCGCTTTATTGACGTCTTCCCCCCTCACCATCAGCACCAGGTTCGCATCCAGCTCTCTACCACCCTGGAAGGAGTGCTCTACCAGGTTCTGGTGCCCAGGAGCAATGGCTTGGGGCGCGTGGCTGCGGTAGAGATAATGGTGGCCACTACCGCCGTTAGGAACCTTATCAGGGAGGGAAAGACTTACCAGCTGGTGAACGCTATCCAGACGGGGTCTCAATACGGCATGCAGACCTTGGACCAGGCACTGCTTGCCCTCTACCGCAACGGGATTATAAGCCGAGAACAGGCACTGGCTCGAAGTGTAGATGTGGAAGAATTAGAGGGAATGCTTGCTGGGTCTGGCTAGAGCCACCAATGCCTTTCCGAGCACGATTTGAACCCCGGCACAGTTTTCCGTTCGTTTATTGTCCCGCAGCCTGCCGTCCTTACATTGCGCAGTTTACGCTTTATTGCTACAATATGCCTGTGAGAGCTCTTCCTGTCGTCATCTTGGGCGGAGGGCTTTTATTCAGGCGAGGGTAAATGGTAGTTAAATATAACCCACAGGAAGTAGAAGAGAAGTGGCAGCAGAGATGGGCTGAGGACAGGCTATATGAGGTTACTGAGGACAATACCAGGCCCAAGTGGTATGCGCTGACTATGTTCCCTTACACCTCGGGTGACCTTCATATCGGGCACTGGTATGCTATGGCTCCGTCTGATGTTTATGCCCGGTTTAAGCGGCTGCAGGGCTATAACGTGCTTCACCCTATGGGGTTTGATGCCTTTGGGCTACCCGCCGAGAATGCGGCTATCAGTCATGGTATCCACCCTTTCACCTGGACGATGCAAAACATAGACAATATGCGTCGTCAGCTCAAAAGCATTGGTGCTATCTATGACTGGAACCGTGAAGTGATTACCTGCCAGCCTGAGTATTATAAGTGGACACAGTGGTTCTTTTTGAAGCTGTATCAGGCTGGTCTAGCCTATCGGGGCAAAGCTCCGGTTAACTGGTGTCCTCGCTGTCAGACGGTACTGGCTAATGAACAGGTGTTGGCTGGGGGCTTCTGTGAACGGTGTGGGGCGGCGGTTATCAGGCGAGACCTGGAGCAGTGGTTCTTCCATATTACCAAATATGCTGATGAGCTTATGCAACACGATGGCATTGACTGGCCGGAGCGGATAAAGACAATGCAGAGGAATTGGGTGGGTAAGAGCGTAGGCACTGAGATTTCCTTTGCCCTTGACCATCCCCGGGTGGAGGAGAAGGAGATTCGGGTATTTACCACCCGCCCTGATACTACCTTTGGGGTTACCTTTATGGTTCTGGCTCCGGAGCACCCGCTGGTGGCTAAGCTAACCTCGCCCGAGAAAAGGGCTGAGGTTGAGGACTATATTGCTCGGTCACGACGGCTAAGTGAGATTGAGCGGCAATCAATGGAGAGGGAAAAGGACGGGGTGTTTATCGGGGCTTATGCCGTAAACAGGCTCAGTGGTGAAGCGGTACCTATCTGGGTTGCTGACTATGTGTTGATGAGCTATGGTACCGGGGTGGTAATGGGGGTGCCGGCTCATGATGAGCGTGATTTTGCTTTTGCCAAGAGGTATGACTTGCCGATAAAGGTGGTAATAGCTCCGCCGGGGTGGCAGGGGGGGGAGTTGGCAGCGGCATATACTGAACCAGGCACTATGGTGAACTCAGGGCAGTTTAACCGACTCCCCAGCCAGCAGGGTATGGAAGCGGTTGCTGATTTTCTGCAGGAGAAAGGGTGGGGGAAGCGGGCGGTAAGCTATCGGCTTCGCGACTGGCTTATTTCCCGCCAGCGCTACTGGGGAGCACCAATACCGATAATTTATTGCCCTAACTGTGGTCTTGTCCCTGTCCCCGAATCGGACTTACCGGTATTATTGCCTCAGAATGCTGAGTTTAAGCCTACCGGTGAATCCCCGTTGAAGTACTGTGAGCAGTTTGTTAATACTACCTGCCCGCAGTGTTCATCCCCGGCTAAACGGGAAACCGATACTATGGATACCTTTATGTGCTCCTCGTGGTATTTTCTGCGTTACGCCAGCCCCCATTGTGATACGGCTCCTTTTGCTAATGATAAGTTGAGGTACTGGTTACCGGTAGACCTGTATACCGGTGGGGCTGAGCATGCGGTTATGCACCTGTTCTATGCCCGCTTCTTTATTAAGGCGCTTCGGGATATGGGGCTGGTTGACTTTGGCGAGCCGTTCAGCCGCCTGTTTAATCAGGGGGTTATTATTGTTGAGCGCCAGAAGATGAGCAAGTCGCTGGGCAATGTGATTACCCCCGATGAGTATGTTTCTGAGCTGGGGGCTGATGCCGTACGTGCCTACCTTATGTTTGTCGCCCCCTGGGAGCAGGGCGGGGAGTGGGACGATAGCGGCATCAGTGGCATGAGCCGCTGGCTTAACCGGGTGTGGAACCTGGTACTGGAGCCATATAACCCAGATAAGACAGTAGATAACGACGTCAGACAGAAATTAGAGCGGGCGTTACTACGTGATACCCACCAGACTATCAGGAAAGTAACTAATGACCTGGAAAAGCTGCGATTTAATACTATGATAGCCGCCCTTATGGAGTTCACCAACTACCTGGCTAAGGTAAGGGAAGCTGGGGCGGTTACTGATTCAGCTTGGAAGGAGTCTATAGATAGCCTGCTCTTGCTTGTAGCCCCAACCGTCCCTCATCTGGCTGAGGAGTTGTGGCAGAGGACAGGGCACGACTATAGCATTCATAATCAAAGCTGGCCAAAGTGGGATGAGGAGGTGGCTAAGGATGAGGAGATTACCCTGGTCATTCAGGTCAACGGCAAGCTCCGTGACCGACTAGCGGTTCCGGTGTCTATCACTGAGGCTGAAGCCAAAAAGCTGGCATTGGAAAGCCAGCGGGTGAAAGCCCATACTGAAGGTAAGGAGTTACTTAAGACAATATACGTCCCGGGGAGACTGGTAAACCTGGTGGTGCGCTAAAGTGAGACAAGGCGGGATGTTTATCAAGGGTAGATTGAAGGGGCGAAGCCTCTTCTAAACCTAATAAAATTCGGGTTCCCTGAAAAATCGCAGATTTTTTAGGGTGAAAAGGGGGTGAGGTTGATAAACAATCTCACCAAGTAGGAAGGGAGAATCAAGGTGAAGATAGTCTTTATTGGTGGTGGGAATATGGGGGAGGCAATATTATCGGCTGTTTTGGGCAAGAGGCTGAGCCAGCCCCAGGCTATCTCGGTTAGTGATATTAGTCAGTCTCGCCGTCAGCATCTTGAGCAGAAATACGGCGTTACCGTGATGAGTGATAATCGTCAGGCGGTAAAAAGGGGCGATGTAGTGGTGCTGGCGATTAAACCTCAAAATCTAGCTGAGGTAACGGCTGAGCTTAATGGTTGGCTTAAGTCGGCGCAACTGGTGTTGTCTATAGTTGCCGGGGCAAGGATTGATACCCTGTGCCGGGGACTAAACCACCGTTGTGTAGTCCGGGCGATGCCTAATACCCCGGCCCAGATTGGTCAGGGCATAAGTGTGTGGGCGGCTACGGCTGAGGTAACCGACCAGCAAAGGGGGTGGGCTGGCTCTATTCTTGGCGCTATGGGTAGAGAGATTTATGTTGATGATGAGAAGTATATTGATATGGCGACGGCGGTAAGTGGTAGCGGTCCGGCTTACATTTTTCTCTTTGCCGAGGCACTGATTGAGGCGGCGAGGCATATTGGTCTGCCCCGTGATATGGCGCAGGAGCTGGTAGTGCAGACATTGCTGGGCTCGGGGCACTTTCTTCAGCAGTCGGGCAAAGAGCCTTTGGCGCTGCGTAGAATGGTTACCTCCCCCGGTGGCACCACCGCTGAGGCTTTAGCCCGGTTGGAGAAGGGGAAGTTCACCGAGCTAGTTAAGCAGGCGGTTATTGCTGCCTATAATAAAGCCAAAAGGTTGGGGGAGTAGTAGCCCTCAATTATTCCTTCCTAGCCCCATAGTAGATTTATTTCCTGGTTATTTACAATTTTTCTTAAAAGTAATATAATTAGGAATAGTCGGAGATTTACTACTATTTGGGCTAAGGAGGGTATCATGAGAATTAAGAATGTCTGGGGCGAGCCTAAATGCTTTGGCTCAGCTACGGTTGGACCTAAAGGACAAATGGTCATACCGGTCAATGTTCGCAAAGAGTTAGGCATAGATACCGGAACTACACTCCTATTGTTTACCGGCCACGAAAGCAGAATGTTAGTATTACTCCCAGCTGATGCTATGGAGCAGGCGTTAACCATGATGAGCGAACGGCTGGCCCACTTCGAGAAGCTAGTAGAGGGTTATAAGTCGAAAGCAGCCACGGGAGAGAAGGGGGATTAGTTAGGTGAAAAGCTGGCAAATTGCAACTATTTTATTATTGTGCCTGACTTTGGCTGGCGCTGTGGCTTGTAGTCCATTTGGGGGTGGGGGTGGTGAGGAAGAGGTTACCAGCCAAACGGTTGAGGTGGTGCGGGGCGATTTAATCATTAGCGTTAGCGGCAGCGGTAGTATAGGTGTTGCTAATGAAGCGAAGTTAGCCTTTGACGGCGGCGGTAAGGTAAATAAGATATACGTTGACGAGGGTGATGAGGTCAGCAAAGGCAGGGTGTTAGCTAAGTTAGTCCCGCTTGATACTGAGGCTCTGGAGTTAGCCTTACTTAAAGCCGAAATAGCTTTACACCGAGCGGAATACAACCTGGATAAAGCTAAGCATCCATATACTGAGGACGAAATTGAGAATGCCGAGGATGCTATAGATGATGCCGAGGATTACTTAGAGTTTGTGGAATACATGCTGGCCTATGCTCGGTGGCATGGTAGTGCGCAGGAGGTTCAACAGTGGCAAACGGAGCTATATCGTGCCGAGGCGAGTCTGGATGAAGCCGAGGATAGATTGGAGGCAATGTTATCTGCCCCTGATGAGGATGAGATAGAAATACTGGAAATGGAGGTAGCTGCCGCTGAGCAGGCTCTGGATGAAGCCGAAAGTAAGCTAGAGATAGAAAATATCACCGCTCCATTTGATGGAGTAGTGACCAGTGTTGATGTTGAGGAAGGGGACATTATCCCAGAGTCGGGTATGTCACAGGTAACGATTGTTCGCTTAATTGACCCTACCAGTATGGAGTTAGGTGTGGACCTAGATGAGATAGATATTCCGGATGTAAAGTTGAACCAGAGAACCATTATTGAGGTAGATGCCTTGCCTGATGTCCAGCTTGAGGGTAAGGTTATCTCCATTTCTCCTCTGCCGACAGTAGAGGCTGGTGTGGTGCTATATAATGTTAAAATTGGCTTTGATGTTCCTGAGGGTTCTGGACTTAAGGTTGGTATGAGTGCTACGGCTGATATTATAACTAATGAGCGAGGTGGTGTTTTGCTGGTGCCCGACCGGGCTATTAAGCAGGATAGGCAGGGCAATCCGATAGTTTGGGTTATGGTTGATGAACAGATTGAAGCGAGGTCGGTAGTTATCGGTATAAGCGACGGTTTTCAGACCGAGATTAAGTCTGGTCTTCAAGAGGGAGAAATAGTGGCTATAGAAATACAAGCCGAGCCAGAACCGTCGGGTGGAGGGGGGTTTCTTTTTCATTAAGAAGTACTAAGATTATTGACTATTTAGGTTAAAGGCATGATTAAACTGGAAGACATTACCAAGGTTTACCGCATGGGGGAGGTAGAGGTCAATGCCCTGAGGGGGATAACTCTGTCTATCACTAAGGGAGAGATGGTGGCTATTATCGGTGCTTCGGGCTCAGGTAAATCAACCCTGCTAAATATAATAGGCTGCCTGGATAGACCTACTTCGGGTAAATATATCTTTGACGGGGCTGACGTTAGTCAGCTTAATGATAACCAGCTAGCTGAAATGAGAAATAGAAAGTTTGGTTTTGTCTTTCAGGAGTATAACCTCTTATCCCGTGCCACTGCCTTATCCAATGTGGAGCTTCCCCTTATCTATGGCGGTGGTGGTCGCCGGCCCCAGCGGGCTATGGAAGCACTGGAGAGGGTAGGGTTGGGGGCGAGGGCTAAGCATAAGCCCACCGAGTTATCAGGTGGTGAGCAGCAGCGGGTGGCTATAGCCCGGGCACTGGTCAATAATCCAGCCCTCATTCTGGCTGATGAGCCTACTGGCAATCTTGATAGTAAGACCACTGCCGAGATTGTGTCTATGTTTCGACAGCTTAATCAAGAGGGCATAACTGTAGTCATGGTTACCCATGAGGCAGATATAGCCTCTCAAGCCCAGCGCATCATCCGCCTTCATGATGGGGAGATTATCAGCCAGTGAAGTTTATAGACTTTTTGGCTACTGCCCTATGTTCCCTGTTGCCCAATAAACTGCGTTCCTCATTAACCAGGCTGGGAATGATAATCGGGGTGGGGGCGGTAATAGGACTTATGTCGGTGGGTAGGGGCGCCGAAGCTATGATT
>JAUWIC010000031.1 GCA_030605575.1 Dehalococcoidia bacterium | reverse complement strand
AGCTTTCAATCAATGCCCAAGCTATGTGGTGCTGTGTCTATGAGGTAACAATTGCTTGTTTTGTTGGTTGGTTGCTCTCAGAAGGCTAACCACGGTGAATCAGGACTCAAAGCAGCCATTGTTGACCAGCTCTATATCCTCGAACCAGACCGGACATTCATAGACCAGGTCAAAGCGCATCTTGAAGCCAGCGGCTTTACTGAGACGATGCGTGGAAAAGGCCGATTTCCCAATATTGAAGATGTGCCTCAAAGATAGACTGGCGATAATTGAGAAATAAACCGGTGGAAGTATGGAGACATGAAGCAGAAGACGCATTCCTGGATAGCTTTGCGAGCATTAAAACTTATCGAGGACTCAAGAAAAGTACCCAAGTTGTCCGAGCTGCTTTTTTACTACCTGGCTGATGTCTGGGAGGGAGCCTGGATTCCTGATAATCTCATAGTGGACATGGCCTACGGGCATACCTACAAGATGGATAGTGACGCTCAGATAACAGGTATAAAGCTTGCTGGTCAAGACTGGTTTCGAGTTAGCCATAGGCAGCTGCACGCTGAACTGGTGGGAAGGCGTCTTTGCCTTGACTACATTCAAGACAGTCCCGAGTTTCAGAAGCCCTATCGCGCCCATCCCAAATATGGTGGCCATCTTCCTAATAGAGTCATCGCACTTAGCCATACTATAGGAGATATGTTGAAACTAGGCGACTTCCCACTATCCTTTTATGCTCAAGCTAAGAGAAAGAAAGGGTATAAGGTCAAAGACGCCTCCGGTGTTGACCTTAGCGCCGAGCCAATCAAGAATCTTTCCCTTTCTCCCAATTTCTCGGCTCGTCAGGTAGCCCTTATGTTCTTCATATTGTCACACTATATTTGCGATGCTCATATGCCTCTTCATTGTGACTTGAGAGACTCGGCGCAGCCGCCATGCGGAAGACGAATTCCAAAGACGTTGCACCCCTCCATAGAGAAACAATGGGAGGTTTGGTTTCCTTCAGAGGAACAATTTGCGGTCCACGTACGACAGAAGAAGTCTCTGGATGATGCCGTTCTGGATTTGCCCCGAGGTTCCCTTATCAAAATCGACACCGACCCATCTTTTCAGCTGGATACGAGAATTAGAAAGATAAAGCACGACGAATGGCAAGAGATGGTATATATAACCAGAGTCGCTTATGCCCTCTCCAGAAAATGGATTGCCAAGCCCTATCAGACAGCACAAGAGATGATTACGGACACCTCAGAAGATGAATTTGTCAGAATCAGCAACTTCATTTTCCATGATGCCGTGGAATCGGTGGCGAGGATTTGGTATGCGGCTTGGCAGAGGTTCCGAGATTAGCCCCGTGCCTTGCCTCCTTACCAATTTAGTCTCGAGCTGTACGTTAAGCCCTTTTTCGCCGGGCTAAGTACCGACGAGCCCATTTGTTTGACTTTTCACTCAGCATAGGATAAATTATACAGGGTAAGCCGTAGGTAACAGGCTTCAGTTAGAGCTGAGCGCTTTCCCGTAAGAGGTCTCAGCTTTAATTATGTGAAATAAAAAATTCTGATGAAGATTGCTATTAGTGGCAAAGGCGGCGTCGGCAAGACTATATTAGCTGCCCTTCTTTCCAGGGCATTTGTTGAGGCTGGTTATTCTGTTCTAGCCATAGATGCTGACCCAGATGCCAATCTAGCGGCTACTCTTGGCTTTGCCAATGCTGACAGGATAACCCCTATATCTGAGATGAGCACCCTTATTGAGGAAAGGACTGGAACACGACCTGGTCAAATAGCCCCCTATTTTAAGCTAAATCCTAAGGTTGATGACCTGCCCGAGAGGTATTGCCAGGAAAATAATGGAATCAAATTGATGGTAATGGGGCGAATTAAGAGGGGTGGCACCGGTTGCTACTGCCCGGAAAATGCCTTGTTACAAGCCTTGATTACCCATTTACTCTTGGGCCGGGATGAAGTGGTAATTTTAGATATGGAGGCTGGGATAGAACATCTAGGCCGGGCAACAGCCAAGGCAGTAGATAAACTGATTGTAGTCGTCGAACCAAGCCGACGGAGCATTGAAACTGGCCTCAGAATCAATGAATTGGCTAAGGATATTGGTTTACAAAATATTGCTGTCGTCGGCAATAAGCTCCGCCGCCAATCAGACCGGAAGTTCCTAACTTCCAGCCTGCCAGGCTTTGAATTCCTCGGCTTTATCCCCTATGACCAGGCAATGATAGATGCTGACCTAGCCAATCTCCCTCTTCTTGACTCCAGCCAGCCGATTACTAATGAGGTAAGAAATATCTATCAGGCTTTGTTATCTACGACCAGGCAATCAACAAAATAGACTAGGCACCAAAATTTAAATAGGAAATCCTTAAATAAAGGAGGTCTTCTGTGGCTTACGACGCGGTAAAAATGAAGGATTGGCAGATTGCCGAAGAGGCTGGGAAAAATATGCCAACCCCCGATGAGTGGCGAGAAAGGCTAAACCTGCAAAAGGATGAAATAATTCCTTATGGGAAAATAAGCCGGCTAGATTTCTTGAAGATTATTGAACGTCTCAAGGACAAACCCGATGGCAAGTACATTGAAGTGACCGCCATAACCCCCACGCCGCTGGGTGAAGGGAAGACTACAACCACCATGGGCATCCTGGAGGGTATGGGTAAGCGGGGTCTAAATGTGGGTGGCTGTATCCGCCAGCCCTCGGGTGGCCCCACCATGAACATCAAGGGAACCGCTGCCGGCGGCGGCAATGCGCTGCTTATTCCTATGACCGAATTTTCCATGGGGCTTACCGGCGACATCAACGATATCACCAACGCCCACAACCTGGCTATGGTTGCCCTTACTGCCAGAATGCAGCACGAACGCAACTACGATGATGAGCAACTGGCTAAGCGCAGCCGGATGCGCCGCCTGGACATTGACCCTACCCGGGTAGAGATGGGCTGGGTTATGGATTTTTGCGTTCAGAGCCTCCGTAACATTATTATTGGCCTCGGCGGACGCATGAACGGCTACACGATGCAGTCCAGGTTCGGCATCACGGTGAGTTCTGAGCTTATGGCTATGTTATCAATTGTCAGGGATTTGGCTGACCTGCGGG
Organism: Dehalococcoidia bacterium; assembly: GCA_030605575.1. Classification (GTDB taxonomy): domain Bacteria; phylum Chloroflexota; class Dehalococcoidia; order Dehalococcoidales; family E44-bin46; genus E44-bin46. The sequence goes on along the minus strand of JAUWIC010000031.1, from coordinate 23,935 downwards.
AAAGAATGGGTAAAATTACCGTGGCCTTTGATAAGAAGGGCAACGTGGTTACCACCGGCGACCTGGAGGTGGGCGGTGCCATGACGGCTTGGATGCGTAACACCATTAACCCTACCCTGATGTCTACCGTGGAGTACCAGCCGTGCATGGTGCATGCCGGTCCGTTTGCCAATATTGCTGTGGGTCAGTCCTCCATCATTGGCGACCGCGTTGGGCTGAAGTTGTTTGATTATCATGTTACTGAGAGCGGCTTCGGTGCTGACATTGGCTTCGAGAAGTTTTGGAATGTCAAGTGCCGCTTAAGTGGTCTCAAGCCACATGTGTCGGTGCTCACCACTACCATCCGGGCACTGAAGATGCACGGTGGCGGACCTAGAGTGGTAGCCGGTCTGCCTCTGCCTGATTCCTACGCTAAGGAGGATTTAGGGCTCCTGGAGAAGGGCATCCCCAATATGTTGCACCACATTAACATCATCAAAACATCGGGCATCAAGCCAGTGGTGTGCATCAATAGCTTCCATACTGACACTAAGGATGAGATCGCCGTGGTCAGAAAAGCCGCCGAGGCTGCCGGGGCAGGCTGTGCCGTGTCCAGCCACTGGGCTAACGGCGGCGACGGTGCTCTAGAATTAGCCGATGCCGTGATAGATGCCTGCCAAGAGGTGAACGAGTTCAAATACCTGTACCCTATGGAAATGAAACTACGGGAACGGGTTGAGTTGATTGCCAAGACAGCCTACGGAGCCAATGGGGTAGCCTGGACTGCTGAGGCCGAGGCTAAGGCAAAAATGCGTGAGGCCGATACACAATATGATGATTACGCCACCATGATGGTCAAGACCCATCTTTCCCTCACCCATGACCCGGCAGTTAAGGGTGTCCCCAAGGGGTGGACGTTGCCCATCCGTGACGTGTTAATTTATTCCGGGGCGAAATTCCTCTGTCCCTGTGCCGGGACGATTAGTCTGATGCCGGGAACCTCTTCCGACCCTGCTTTTAGGAGGGTTGATGTCGACGTAAAGACGGGAAAGGTCAGCGGTCTATTTTAGTAGTTCCTGCGTGGCATTTGATAATGTAGGAAGTTAGATGACAAAGGATTTAACCAATAACAAGAGGAGGGTTCACTTCGACCCCGATAACGTTGAGATTGCCGTCAAACAGGGTGCCAATCTCCTCGAGGCGGCTATTGCGGCCGGGGTGCATATTAATGCTTCCTGCGGCGGGGCTGGTGTTTGCGGCACCTGCAAGGTCCTAATTAAACAGGGACAGGTAGAAACCACCAGGACTGATAAGCTATCTGAAGAGGAGTATAGGCAAGGGGTAAGACAAGCCTGCCAAAGCCGCATAATTACTGATTTAGTGGTTGACATCCCGGTAGAATCGCGACTGGAGAAGGCTGTTCTTGACCGGGAAAGGGTAGGCGGCATTAAACCATCAGAGGTCTTAGCTACTGGCTGGAGATTTAAGCCACCCCTGAGTAAGTTATTTGTTGAGCTGCCACCACCAACTTTAAAAGATAATACTGGCGACCTGTCCCGGTTACTAAGAGGCCTGAAGAAGCATTACAACCTCAGAAACATAGCCGTAGACTTTAATGTCTTAAGAAAACTGCCCCAAATGCTGCGGGATAGCCATTGGAAGGTCACCGCTACCACTCTCATCACCGCAGCTAAACCCCGAACCAAAGAGTGGCGTAGGCCAAGAGTGATACATATTGAACCTGGAGATACCAGAGAAAAGCACTACTCACTGGCCTTTGATATTGGGACCACTGGTGTCCGTGGACAACTACTGGACCTAAATCGGGGAAAAGTCCTAGCTGAGGGGCTTGATTACAACGGGCAAATCAGCTATGGCGAAGATGTTATTTCTCGCATAGCCTATTGTCAGAAACCAGGTGGGCTAAAAAAATTGCAGCAGGCAATTGTTGCCACTATTAATGGGATTACCGGGGAACTCAAAGCCCAGAGCCAGGTCGACATAAAGTATGTTGGACATATAATATTAGCTGGTAATACAACAATGACTCAAATCCTCCTCGGACTGGACCCTAAATATATAAGATTGGCTCCCTACATCCCGGTAGCCAATTTTTTCCCCCCCGTACGGGCAAATTCCCTGGGCATCAAGGTCGGAAAGCAGGTTTACCTCTTCGCTTTCCCCTCAGTAGCCAGCTACGTTGGTGGCGATATTGTTTCTGGAATTGTCGGGGCAGGGGTATACCAGAGGGAAAAATTAACACTCTATATGGATATAGGCACCAATGGTGAAATAGTCATTGGCAACTCAGACTGGATGGCAACCGCCTCTTGTTCCGCCGGACCTGCCTTTGAAGGCGGCGGGGTAAAGCACGGTATGATAGCCACCAACGGCGCTATTGAAGATTTTGACATCAATTCGTCAAACTTTGAACCGGTAATCAACACCATTGGCGGCACCAAACCAAAGGGAATCTGCGGCTCAGGCTTGATAAACATCGTTGCCGGCCTACTTGAAGCCGGGGTCATTGGCCAGAATGGTAAGTTTAACACCAACCTGCCGACAAAAAGAGCTAGAAAGGGTCGTGATGGCTATGAGTATGTCCTGGCCTGGGCGCCAGAGACCCAGATTGGCAAAGATATTGTTATCACCGAGGTTGATATTGATAACCTTATTCGAGCCAAGGCAGCCCTGTATGCCGGGTGCCGGACATTAACCAAAAGTGTCGGGGTTAGTTGTTCCGATTTAGAGCAGGTAATTATTGCCGGTGCCTTCGGTAGCCATATTGATATTGAAAAGAGCATTATTATCGGGCTTCTTCCCGATATACCTCGGGATAGGTTTATCTTTATTGGCAACGGCTCCCTATTGGGGGCAAGGCTCACCTCCTTCTCCCGCGATCTACTTGATGATGCGAGAAGGGTAACTAACATGATGACTAACTTTGAGTTGAGCGTAAATGTTGATTTTATGAATAACTATACTGCCAGTCTATTTTTACCGCACCCCAATGTTGCGGAGTTTCCCTCAGTATACAAAAGATTAAGCAAGCTTCAGAAAGTAAAGGCGTAGAGGCTAACTATATGAGTTTTAATATTGCTGTAGCCGGCAAGGGTGGTAGCGGGAAGACATCAGTGGCCAGTCTTATCATTCGCTACCTGAAAAAGAACGGCTCAGGACCAATTCTGGCGGTTGATGCTGACCCCAATGCCAATCTGGGGGAGAGTCTGGGTCTTGAGGTAAAACAGACGGTTGGCTTAGTCCTTAATGAGTTTCAAAAGGATAAAATAAACATCCCTCCCGGAATGACCAAGGATGTTTATTTGGAGTATAAACTAAACCAGATTGTAGTCGAAAGCGAGGAGCTTGACCTGGTAACAATGGGTAGGGGTGAAGGTCCCGAGTGCTACTGCTACCCTAACCTTATTCTGAAGAAATTTGCTGACACTTTAGCGGAAAACTATGCCTATATGGTTATGGATAACGAGGCCGGGATGGAGCATCTGTCACGAAGAACCACCCAGAATATTGATGAGCTACTTATAATCTCTGACCACTCGGTGAAGGGGGTTCGAACGGTGGCCAGGATAAGGGACTTAGTCGCCCAACTCAAGCTGGCGGTGAAGCGGCAGTCAGTAATAATCAACTTTGCCCCGGCTAAGTTAGACCCCCTGGTCACTGACGAGTTAGTCAGACTGGGGATTGAACCCACCGCTACCATCCCTTTAGATGAGGAAGTATATCAGTATGACCTTAAGCTAAAGCCGCTTCTTGACCTGCCCGATAGCTCCAAGGCAGCCAGGGCAGTTAGCGATTTGATGGCTAAGCTTCTTAATAGAGATTGTTTAGCAACCTATCCCCCTGACCCCCTTCCCTTAATAAGGGAAGGGGGAGTGTAGGTAAGAGAGGGGCTTCGCCCCTCTCTAAAATCTCTTCCCCCTAATAATAGGAATAATATATCCATATCTTGGAGAGTCAAAGGGAGGCGGAGCCTCCCTTATATAATTGATTCCCCTTCCCCTTATCAAGGGGAAGGGGATAAAGGGGATAGGGTTACCAATAAAGATCTAAAGGGGGGTGAGGTTAATAAACAATCTCTATTTTAGTTTAACGGAGCTGATTCGGCTGTAAATAGCACCTTCCCTGGTTAGCTGGCTCCTCATTAGGCTGATGGCATCTACCTCAATGGTACAAGCTGCCTCAAATTTAGTTGAAGCTATAAGCTGCCCAAATCTTTGCCGCTCGTCTAGCGGTGCCTGGTCACGAAGACGAGCCAGGGTCAAGTGGGGGGTAAAGGCTCGTGTCTCAGGGGCAAAGCCCAGGGGAGTCAAATTAGTCTCAATGCGTTCTTGAAGCTGGCTGAGTTTATCTACCTCTCCGCTTATCCCCACCCAGGCTACCTGAACCCGCCTCAAATTGGGGAAAACTCCTAATTCTTTAATCTCCAGGTGGAAGGGCGATATTCCCTGGACAGCATTCTCCATCGCCCTGGTTATTTCCCCGGTCCTATCGGCAGCAATATTGCCCAGGAACTTTAGCGTCAGGTGAATACTATCCGGATTGACCCATTTCACCCAGGGCTGCTTATCCGATTTCAGCCGAGCCTCAAGCCGGGTAAGCTCCGACTTTAACTCATCGGGTAGCTTAATAGCAATGAAAGAGCGAATCTGCTCCATAGCTCAAGCCTTATTTATACCTAATAGCCTCTGGGCATTACCCGATAGAATCAGACTCTTGGTTTCTTCGGGCAGGTCTAGGGAGCTAATCTCCTTCAGCAACCGACCCTGCCCCAGCAGGGGATAATCACTGCCGAACAGAATCTTGTCACCGCCGACCAGCTGGATAACCTGATTATATACTTGAGGGCTATATAACAACGGTGAAGCGGCAGTATCAAAAAAGACGTGGCTCATCGCCTTTTTCACTTCGGGCATTAAAGCATAGAAGGGCAAGCCCCCACCCCAATGGGCACAGACTATGGTTAAATCGGGGAAGCTGGTAATAAAAGGGTAGAGTATATCTGGAGTAATACTCCCCTTGCCCGGATACTGGTGACCTACCGGCTCAGAGGCATGAGTGAGCAGAATTAGCTTGTGCTTCCGTACTACCTCAATGAAGGGCTCCATCACCTCTTTATCATTGAGGTCAAGTAATTGTACATCCGGTCTTAGCTCACCAATACCCCTTATCCCTCCTTTGACGCAGCGCTCCACTTCAGCTATGGCGGCGCTAGTTGAGTATGGCTGGATAGCACCGAAGCCTATCAAGCGGTTGGGATAACGGGCTATTGACTCCAGGATATAGTCGTTGGTTTCAACACACAGCTCGTGGGTAGTCCAGCCAATGTTGAGAATGACTGAAATATCAACCCCATTTTTATCCATGCTGGCAATGAGTTCATCGGCAGTAGCCAGCTTGGCTTCCTTCTTGGAATAAAGAATGGCAAAACAGGGGTCACTATCAATATACTTACTGCGGTTTTTCTTTATCCGGGGCGAAAATACGTGGGTGTGAAAGTCAACAATCATCGTTGCATTATAGCAGAAGCCTTAGAATGACCGCAATGCAGGGTCACTTAGCCGGTGGCTGTTCTGGTTTTTCCTCAGCTACCTCTTCAGCCCCAGCTTCAGCTTCTACCTCGGCTACTACCTCTTCTTCCTTCTCCACCACCACTTCGCTGACTTTAACTATTAACTGGGAGGGGCCGGTAAGGAGTGTAATATCGGGGCTGAGGGCGATGTCACTAACATAGATTGCCTGCTCTACCTCCTCCAGGTGGCTTAGGTCAATTTCTATCTGAGGTGGTAGCTTATCCGGCAGGCACTCAACGCTGATACTGGTGAGAGCATGGGTTAGCATACGTCCCTTTAACTGCATGGCTGGGGCTTCACCAACCAGGACGAGGGGAAGATCTGCCTTTATCTTTTCCTCCTTCCGTACCTGGTAGAAGTCAACATGGAGCAGTTGTCTGTTTATTTCATCCCTTTGAATTTCACGGATGAATATGCTCCTCGGTTGCTTATCCCCGTCAATCTCCAGGGCAATAAGTCTGGTTGTCCCTGCCTGAGCTATAATTCGCTGAAGCTTAGCCGTATCACATTGTAGTGCCAGCGACTTAAGATTGTGTCCGAAAAGATGGGTCGGGGTAATCCCCTGACGGCGTAAAAACCTGCTCTTCTTGCCCAATATCTCTCTTTTAGTAGCTTGTAGTGTTAGTCCATTCATTTGCCCTCTCCCACTACCCTATTTAAGCAGATACAGGGGTAAAAATCAATTCGCCCCTGAGGTGATAATGAAGTCGTTTATGGGGGGAGTTTAAGAGGGGCGAAGCCCCTCTTATATAACTATTTCCCCTTCCCCTTATCAAGGGGAAGGGGATAAAGGGGATAGGGTTTCCAAATAAAAACCTAAAGCGGGTTCCCAGGAAAATCGAAGATTTTTCTGGGTGCTTAAAGGGGGTGAGGTTAGTAAACAATCTCATAAAATCTCTATAGACTTGAGTCTACAACCGTTGTATAATTAAACAACCACAGAGGGTATTAATGTCGCTATCCGAATTGGGTAATTCATCTAAAGCAACCTCGGTCGATAATACTAGAGTCGAGGTTGTTTCATCATTATCAGTGAAGGAAATGAAGGCGGTAGCCAAAAGGCTGCGCCGTCACATTATTACGATGACGGGCAGGGCAGGTAGTGGTCACCCCGGTGGCTCTCTATCGGCGGTAGAGATTGTTACCGCCCTTTATTTCAAGGTGCTCAGGCATAAACCTCAAGACCCCCGGTGGGGGGACAGGGATAGGTTCATCCTGAGCAAGGGGCATGCCGCCCCTGTGCTTTATGCTACTCTAGCCGAGTGTGGTTACTTCCCGGTAGACGAGCTAGCCACTCTAAGACAGCTGGACAGCCGCCTTCAGGGTCACACCGACCGGGTGACTACCCCCGGGGTGGAAATGTCAGCCGGCGCCCTGGGGCAGGGGTTATCCTTTGCCATTGGCGTTGCCCTGGCTGGTCGCCTCAACTCGCAGGACTACCGGGTATATGTCCTGCTCGGTGATGGCGAATGTGACGAAGGACAGATATGGGAGGCGGCTATGGCGGCTGCCCACTATAAGCTGGACAACCTGGCGGCTATTGTGGATAACAATGGACAGCAGATTGATGGCTGGAACCGTGATGTAATGAACCTTGACCCGTTTAATAAGAAATGGCAGGCTTTTGGCTGGCATGTCATTGAGGTTGATGGTCATGACCTTGCCCGGCTGATTACAGCCTTTGACCGGGCCAAGCTGGTTAAGGGCAAACCGACTGTCATCATTGCCCATACTATTAAGGGTAAGGGAGTCAGCTTTATGGAGAATAACCCCGATTTTCACGGCAAAGTCCCTAATGCTGAGGAAGTAGAGATAGCCCTGAAGGAGCTGGAGTAGAAATGCCCGAGGCAGTTTCTCTCAGGGAAGCCTATGGCAAGACCCTGGTTGAGTTAGGCCGGGAGAACCCGGATATTGTGGTCCTGGATGCTGACCTGTCCCCGTCAACTATGACCCATTTCTTCGCCAGGGAGTTTCCCGACCGCTTCTTTGACTGCGGTGTCGCCGAGCAGAATATGGTGACTATTGCTGCCGGGCTGGCCGCCTCGGGTAAGATACCCTTCGCCAGCACCTTTGCCGTTTTCGTCCCCGGTCGTAGCTTTGACCAGATTCGGATGTCTATTGCTTATTCCCGACTTAATGTTAAGCTGGTGGTTACTCATGGCGGTATCAGCGTCGGTGAGGACGGCGCCTCGCACCATTCCATTGAAGACCTGGCTCTGATTGGTTCCCTGCCCGGCTTTACTGTTATCGTTCCTGCCGATGCCATTGAGACTGCTCAGGCGGTAAAGACGGCGGCTGCCAGCTACGGACCCTTCTACATCAGGTTGTGCCGACCTAAGCTACCCCTGGTCTATAATCAGGACTACCGCTTTGAATTGGGCAAGGCAGTAACTATGAGGCAGGGCAAAGACGCCACTATTATCGCTATTGGCGTTATGCTATCACCCGCCCTCGACGCCGCTGATAACCTGAGGCGGCAGGGCATAAACTGCCGGGTATTGAATATGCCTACCCTCAAGCCTGTTGACGAAGCCGCCATTACTGAGGCGGCTGGTGAGACCGGGGCTATTGTTACCGCTGAAGACCACCTGGAGCATGGCGGGCTGGGAAGTATTATCTCCCAGGTAGTAGTCAGACGCCACCCGGTGCCGATGGAGTTTGTCGCTATTAAAGACACCTACGCCAAATCAGGCAAAGCCACCGAGCTTCTCCAGCGCTACGGCTTAACCGCTAAAGACATCGAGCAAGCCGTTCGCGAGGTAGTAAAGAAGAGACAAGGATAAATCTTGACATGGTAAGTCAGTGTGCTTAAAGTAAAGGCGAATATTATATATTTTGGATAATAAGAGATTATGTACAAGCGTGAAGGTGTATGGCCAGTAGTACATATAGCTACCTGGGAACAATTTGAAAAAGAAATTGACAAGAAGCCGTATCGAAATTGGATATTTCGTGGTCAATCTAATGCATCGTGGAAGCTGGAGAGTTCCTTATATCGTTTATTTGCGGATATTCAAAAAATTATTGAGGCTTCTAAAGGGAAGCCCAGAAGGTTTTCCAGAATTGGGCATGAGAGGCAATTATTGCGCCAGTTTAAAGAACACGCTCACTTGTACCTAGATACATTGCCTTCAATAAATGATGACATAGAATGGCTTTGTTTAATGCAGCGCTACGGTACACCAACTAGACTGTTGGATATGACGTTTTCTCCATATGTTGCTGCATTTTTTGCACTTGAAGCTGGTCATGAGGATTGCTCTGTTTTTGCCTTACGTTATAGATACTTCACTGAGCTGGACAAGGATTTCCTCGGGGAAGATTATAGAGAGAAAGATGTTTTTGCAGACGTGAGAGGCGAGAAATCTTACTTGTTCCCGTACGAACCTAAAGTGAGGGATGAGAGATTAGTCACTCAGCAAGGACTCTTTCTAGCCTCCAGCAATAATTATCAAAGTTACGACCAAATCATAAGCATATACGATCCGGAGCCATCTATAAAGCATTGTGTGAAATATGTATTATCTAAATGTCTACGATACGATGGTTTGAGGAAATTTAAATTAATGAACATAAGCCGTGCCACATTATTTCCGGGTATTGATGGATTCTGTGAGTCTTTGAAATTTCAAGTGCTGCATAAAATTCAACGTCTCAATAGGCTAGATTAGCAGGTTAGTCTTCAACAAATAGAATATGCGAAGGGACTAATAAATCGACATACAAGCAAAATCTATAGATTAATAGCGTATCTATACTGATTAGTTAAATTTTTACTTGAAAATACGTTAAGCCCCACCCCGAAAAGCCCTATCACTATTTTACTGTCAGTTGTATACTCCTACAAGCAGCCAAGCTGGTGCCGGGGGTGGGACTCGAACCCACAAGGATTACTCCGGCGGATTTTAAGTCCGCTGCGTCTGCCTATTCCGCCACCCCGGCACTAACAGAGATTATTTTACCGCTTTTGTGTGACACCTTCAACTGATACAGGATATTTGAGGTGGTTTGGCAAATGTCGCAACCTCAGTGTGCCGGTAGTGGCACAGGCTATTGACAACCGCAACAAAAGAACTATAATTGGGGTGCGCGCACGCACATAGACCGACCTTAAAATAATAAACTTGTAGTGCTTGTTTAGGAGCTGGGAAGATAAAACAAGGACACTGGAACCGCTGAAAAAAGATGGCGGTGGCGGGTGTCCTTTTTGATTTGGAACGCTCAGGTCTTCATTCAAATAATATTAGGAGGTTAGTATTATGACTTCTGATGATGCAGGTCAGAATACGTCTGGAATGGGCAAGTCGGCAACATTGCCCCCTGAAATCAGAGGGTGGAACTGGGGTGCATTTTGGCTGAGCTGGATTTGGGGAATAAGGAATAGAACTTATATCGCTTTTCTTGCATTCATCCCTTATGTTGGCTTTGTTATGGCATTTATCTTGGGGGCTAAGGGGAATAAGTGGGCATGGCAAAACCAGAAATGGGATAGCATTGAGCAGTTCAAGAAGTCACAGAGAAGATGGGCAATGTGGGGCTTAATAATATTTCTCATTATCATATCGCCTATAATAGCTTTAGGAGCTTGGGCTATTTTTGCACCCTTTTTATTTCTTACTTAATAGCGGTGGCTGGTGCCCTTTTTGATTATATAGAAATTGGAGGCGACGACCGGATTCGAACCGGTGAATAGCGGTTTTGCAGACCGCCGCCTTATCCACTTGGCTACGTCGCCCCCCACCTGCTTCATCTGGAGCGGAAGACGAGATTCGAACTCGCGACCTCTTCCTTGGCAAGGAAACGTTCTACCACTGAACTACTTCCGCCTGTTTTTAGTGCCGGGGGGGAGACTTGAACTCCCACGAGCTTGCGCTCACTAGCCCCTCAAGCTAGCGCGTCTACCAATTCCGCCACCTCGGCTCGTCCGGCAGGAGTAAAAGGACTCAAACCCCTGCGGTTTTGGAGTCCGAAGACTGATGGTATACGAAATACTACCAAATAGCATAAAGTGTCGTCAAGTTTCAAGACAGGCTTCGGTTGGTATCTGATTGTACCTCCGTTTCAGTCTATATAGCCGGGACGGCACCCCTCCAGGGGCGTGAGGTTAATCAAAAGGCCCCCTGCTGGGTATAAAAGGGGTCAAATCGGGATACATCCGCTGTTGGTTGGCTTTAGTGTCAGGGAAGCAAGGGGGTATTGCCCCTTGCCACTTGGTATTTGCCACTTGACAAATGCCATTTGACCAATTATAATACAATTATGGACAGAGGTGAGAGGGATAATTTAGGCGAGGTAATCAGACGGCAAAGAGCTATGATGGCTCTGACGTTGGCTGAGCTGGCCGAGAGGTCAGGGATATCGGCATCGCATCTGGGTCGTATTGAGAGAGGGGAGCGTTTTCCCTCAGCCCGTACCCTGCGAAGGATTGCCAGGCCCTTAGGCTTTGACGAGAGTCTGCCCGAGGATGGTGGACAACTGGACCCTTATGTCGCCACGGTGTTATCGCAGGAGCCGGTTAGTGTCCAGCATGCTGTGGTCGGAATTGTCACCATCTTAAAGAGCATTGCCGAGAGCACGACTAAACAAACAACCTCGGATAACTAGGGACACCGGGCAGGCAATTAAGAGAGCAGAATGGGTAGAGGGTGACCTGGGCGCTGGTGGTAAATAACTGCGCTATCGGAACCAATCACATACCAGAAGACTGTGGAAGATACCAGGGACGGGGTGAATAGGTATATCCTGTTAATTATTCAGCCCGTTTGTGGAGCCGGGCGTTTTACCTCAATAAGAAATGCCTGGTTTACATCCTCAGTCCTGAGGGAATAGCACGGGCTATTCACGTTTTCCTCTACACCCTCATCCCGCCCTTGACAATAATCCCTTAGTATAACAAATGCCTCTCGCACTTTGGCGAACTGTTCGTCGCCGGTATCATCATCCGGGTGCGCATCAGGTTGGCTCTTAGCCACCAGGTGCCGGTAAGCCTCCTTGAGTTTCTTATCTGAAACCTCGGTTCCCAGACCAAGCAGTTGCCTCGCCTCTTCAATCTTATCTGGGTCGGGGCGTCTTATCTCCACCGTGCTGAAACTGTAAGGTGGTAGCGGCCCGATGACACGGAAGTTAATCTGGTCATCAAGGGCTTCGTTTATCCGCCTTACCTGGCCATCAAAGGCCTTCTGCTTTTCCCTTTGAATCAGGAAGGCTATATTCATCACCATCTCATCGACAACCAGTGCGTTTGGTTGTATGTCCAGCGCTGTCTCGGCAAGGGATTGCATCGTTTGACTGCGGTAGCCCTCCCGTCGTCTATCCAGAGATTCCTTTACCAGCCTACCGGCGTTTATCTGCATTTCCAGTATTTCTGAGGTAGACTTACCTGCCATCGAGCGTCCCAGTTGTATAATCTGTTCCTCACCCCCAACCTCCTCAAGAACCTTCTTCAAATCCCAGGTAGCGGCTACCTCTATTTCCACCAGGCCATTCATCTGGTTCAAGGTTGGGACAAGCTTGTTATATCCCTGTCCTAAAATGCGTCGTATTTCATCTTCATCCTCAACCAGGGTGCCAAACTTTACCGGGAGTATGGTATACCCTTCTTTCATGACCCATTCGATAACCAACTGGTGGACCATCAAGCAACGCAGTTTCTCCTCCCTGTTCAATGAAGCGAAATCGCTCCCGTCATAATTACTGACCACACCAGCCAGGTCCCGATGGACTACGGTGTGTACCTCCTTGGGACTTGATGAAAGAAGCGAGTGACCAAAGGTCACCGGTTGGCTGGTTAAGATAACGCCGTATATATACTTTCTCATTGTTTTGCCTCCGAAAAGCCTCTCTGTTCAAGTTCTTTTTGTCTCTTCCACTGCTCGGCTGCTTTCTCCCATATACTTGACATACAGCCCTATCGCTGTAACTTATGCTAACGGCGACACGCTATTATGCGTTCGAGCCAGCTCTGCCCAAAGTCCTAGAGGGCAAAATACAACAGTTCGCGCTTCTCCGTCTTATTATCGTCCATCAGGGCACGCACTACTCTTGCCATCTCGATGCGCGATACGCCAAACTCCGCTTCCAGCTCAGCTAGCTTGGTTCCATCGGGGTAGTCGGCCAGGTAGGCGAAGACCCTATCATGAAGTTCACCAATCGCCTTCTCTACTGCCATTCAGAGTCACCTCCTTTCCTCTATAGGGTAAGCATATGCCAAAAGCAAAAGGGTGAGCGGTTCCCCGGCTCACTTCCCTCACCTGTTGACACCTGGGTCAGCGCCCCGGGATACAAAGATAACCTGTGCAAACGTATTGTTACTATTTTTGAGCAGGTCTTTGGTATCTCGGGACGCCAAAAAAGTGCCTCTACGGGAATTTCCCGTAGAGGCACGCGTATCTCTGCAGACGAAAGTCTTCGTAGGCCGACCACTCCATATTTTGCCTGGACTGCCTCCAGAATTGAGCGGACGATTTCCCTCACCGATTCCCGGCAACTCTCATTATTAGATGTATCTATACTTACGGCAGGTGGTGTAACATTAGTCGTACTTTTTGTTGGCTCAAGCCTTTTTCCTGCCATGCAATCTAACCCCCGGCTCTAATCCTGTAGAAACAGCCTCTCCGAAACTGGCGTGCCCACTACATTATCTATGACTTAACGCTTTGTGGGCAGAGGCGAATGTGCCAGCGGTCATATTTTATACCACCTATGTGCCTTTTGTCAATATGTGGTCTAATCTATTTTATTAATTGTTTCAAGAAAAAAAAACAAAAGGCATAGCCTGCATACCAGTAAACATAAATTGGAATTTTCCTTCGTTGGGGCAGCAAACCTGCTCAATTCGTGCCAGTGGGTTAGGCTTATCCGTTGGCTATCTTGGGCGGCTCTTCGGTATAAGCATTCAACAGTTGTCGGCAGTGTATAGCTGGGGTAGCCAAAGCTCGCTTGGTGTAATCAGGAACAAAAAGGAGCCAGATAGCAAAAAACTGGCAGGAGTGGGAGGATTCGAACCCCCGACCTGCGGTTTTGGAGACCGCTGCTCTCCCAACTGAGCTACACTCCTACCTCAATGATCTATATTATCATAAATGTTGATAAAAATTAACTGGTACCCCTGGGGCGACTCGAACGCCCGACACGCGGTTTAGGAAACCGCTGCTCTATCCACCTGAGCTACAGGGGCTTGAAGCTAAATTCTCAAGAGTTGGCGACAAATTGGCGACGGAATTTTTATTTACCCCTGCGGGCAACACTTCGTCTAATAGCGCCATAGCATCGCTTTGCATCCCCTCAATTATATGGCTGTAGACGTCCATTGTAAAGGCTACCGAGCTGTGCCCCAGGGCTTCAGAGATAACTTTAGGCTTTGCCCCACGTAGTAACATAAGACTGGCAAAGGTATGTCTCAAATCGTGGAATCTTACACCTTCCAGGCTCGCCTGTTTCGCTATTCTGGTAAAGGCATGAGTCAAAACACAGGGGTCAATTGGCTTACCCTCTATATTGGCGAAAACAAGGCTGTCAGGAGTAAGTGGCTGCCCTAATTGCCAGTTAAGCGATTCCCTCTCCGCTCGGTATTCTCTAAGGAATAGAGCTAACTTTGGCGTCATAGCAACCCGCCGCCGACTGTGGGTTGTCTTAGGCTCTTTGAACTGGCATATACCCCGGCGCTTATATAGCACATGGCTAACTGATATTGAGAGCATATCGAGGTCAATATCTCTCCACCTTAAGCCTAGTAATTCGGCCTGGCGAAGTCCGGTACTCACGGCGGTATAGATTACGGGGTAATAGTAGTTATCCTGTGCATTCTCGAAAAGGACTTCAACTTCACCAGGGGTCAAGGTACGCATAGCTCTCCCCTTCGGTGAAGGTGGATCCACAAACTCACATGGATTGCGGCCCAAGTAACCTTGCCGGACGGCGTACTTCAAGCTTTGAGACAACACCCGGTGATGATGATGTATCGTCCGAGAAGATAACAGCTCACAAGCCTTGCCGTAATAGCTCTGGATCGCCTGGGGATGAAGGTGCTTTAGCTGAATATACCCCAGGGCGGGCATTAGGTGAGTCTCTATAATGGACTGGTAGACGTCGAGGGTACGCTGAGAGCAGTTAGTCTTAACATACCCTTCAAGCCAATTGTGAAGGTGCTCTCCCACTGTGAGCCGTCCTGGCGGGGTGTATATGCCCTTCTCTAAATTGACTAATAGCTCGTTCAGCTTCTTTTGGGCGTCTGATTTGCGGCCGCGTACTGTTTCGAAATACCGGCGCCGCTTCCCGTCAGGCCCGGTGCCAGTGTCGAGGGTGATTTGCCAGGAGCGCTCCCCCTTTTTTCTAATGTGTCCTCTCATTGCTATCTCCTTTCTTCAGATTATTTCGTAGTCCTGAATTACACCGGGCAAAGATGGCAGTGTCCAGGGAAAGCACGCATTCGCTCAATGTCATCCAAGACGGCGCTTATTTTATCAGCGATGTCCCTTAGCTTCTTTTGCTTCTCCACTTGCCTTAGTTGTGCAGTAGCAGACTCAAGTGCCCTCCATTGAGATTGCTGTTCAGCTTCTTCCAGTATGCCATCCAGGTATTCTTGTAACGCCTGTCTATTGGCACTGTCTTCCGCTCGGGCAACTAGGTCCCCTGCTGGGGTTGTTAGGTCTCGCCCACTACCTACTAGCTCCTCGCGGGCGGCACCGCTCGTTTTCAGGAGAATGTTGCCAAGGAGCCAAAATCGGACTTTATCCAGGTATTCCGGGTCAATCTTTTCCCATCGCTCAGGCTCTGTCTTGGTGTAGACCCACAGACCGAGCTGCCGGCACAGGGTTTCATAATCAGCCACTTCTTTTCGCCAGCTATCCCAGTGGACCCACAAATCCGAATCCTTGGTATGCTCCCTGAGTGCTTGTATTAGATGTTTGTCCCTTAACGGTAGATCGTACATTCGCCCCCACTCACTAACTGTGTAGTTAGCATCACCTGAGCCGGGTAATCCCAATCTTCCTGCTGAAGAGATCGGCACGAAGAAGCGTACGAATAATCCCGTGGTGGGATAACTACTCTCAGAACCCTCAGAAGGCGAAGCGTCCACGCGCACTTTCAAGGTAGCTGTAGCAAGCGTAGCCAGCTCCAAGAAGTGACCACGTAGCTCGTCTATTAATATCTGTTTTCTAGCTTCATCAGCGAGAATGTTATTCTGTCTTCTTTTAAGATATCTCCCCACCGTCTGCCGATGAATACCGAGGGTCTTAGCTATAGCTGTATCTGTCTTACCTTCACGCTTCAGGCGTAACATCTCTCTAACTTCCTCATCTGTAATCCGGTGTCGTTTTCTTGCCATTTTAGACCCCCAATTTTAATTTATATAGTAAAACTCCAAAAACCAAATACGGCTAGCTGCTATTAGCGACATACCCAACGAGTTTTACACCAATGTCGCCTTTGACAGGGCAACTGCTACACCATATTATATAAGTAATGCAATAAGTTTGTCAAGGATTTGCCGTGCCTGAGATAAAAGATGCCTATAGGAAACGCTATAAAATGCGGGCGGTTGGTCAAGATGGGTTGAATATCGTTGTCTCAATTCCCAGAGTGGTTATCGAGAGAGAGGCGGAAAAGCACGGACTAACCATCGAGAAATTCTTGGAACGGTTTAGGGCAGTAGCTCAATACGACAACTTCGAGGGTGTCCACTACACCTTTGAGAAAATCAAAAAAGAGCGCGAGCCTGCCTTACCAAACTAAAGAGGAGAGCGCAGTGGAAAGCAACGATGAGGCTCTAGTGTTAACACCCGAAGAGGTGCGTCGCAGGCTCAAAATTTCGCGGAGCGTGCTTTATTCAGCTCTGGCGCAGGGGCGTATCCCTTCAATCCGAATATCCCCTCGCAAAATACTCATCCCAAAGCATCGTTTCTTGGAGTGGTTGGATGGGGGGGGCGGTAATAATCTGCAGCCACATAAGTGAGACAGAAGAAAGCCCCGGCTGAGCAGCATGGGGCTTCTTGAAGAAAGAGACAGACTGAGTATGACTTACTCTGCTTCTAATCATCAGAATACCAAAACTGAAGATAAAGGTCAAGAACGACCTAAGTTCGACTGGCTCGCTCTCAAGAAGGCTCTGGCTTTCTATGAAAGCGAACGCCTGTGCACTCTACCAGCATGCTGGGGGAGGAAAAATCCCGGCCTGGAGAAATGGCAACAGTACCAAGACCGTCTCCCTAGCCTAGCAGAAAAGGTCGAGTGGTTTCATGAGAGCAAACCTACCAATGTTGGTGTCCTCTGTGGTGGTATCAGCGGTGGACTAGTAATATTAGCTTTCAACACACAGGACGGTGCAGCTACATTTTTCGGTGACAAACTTTGGCATAAGCTCTCGACTTCTACCTTCATCACCAAGAGCGTCCGCGGTTATCATGTGTGGCTACGTTCAGTCACCCCGATTAAAAGCGGGTTCGTCAAAAAGGATAAAGAGGAATCGTGGCTAGAAATCCGGTCCGACGGGAACTTTACTGTGGCGCCCCCGTCTCTGCACCCCAGTGGCGTTCTCTATCAGCCCCTCGGTGTCAACCGTATCATCAGGTCGAAGAACCTGACTGCTTTCATTGATGAGCGCTTGGCCCAGCTGGGCTTAAAGGTACGGGGAACCAAGGAGAGAGCCAAACCGTCTGCCATGGGAGGGCCTGAACGTTCAGATGAGTTCAATATACTGGCCATCGAAAAGCTATTGGAGTGCTGCGCTTTTATCCAGCATTGCCGGGACAGCGCCACAACCCTATCTGAGCCTTGGTGGTGGAGTATGGTACATATCCTAGCTGTTTTTGGTGAGCCAGGAAGGAAGAAAATCCATGAGTTATCAAAACCCTACCCCAGATACAATAAAGAGGAGACAGAGCAGAAAATTAAGGAGGCTCTAAAGGCAGCTGACAAGGAAATTGGACCGCATACCTGCAGCTTTATTCAACGGGACCTCGGCTTTTCCTGTCCGGAGAGCTGTCAGGCAAAAGCACTAGACGTTAAATCCCCCGCCGGCCTAGCAGCAAAGCTGGCAGCTCCTAAGGTGTTCAATCTGACCGACTTGGGGAATGCCGAGAGATTGATTAGGCGGCATGGAGAGAATATACGCTACAGCGAAGAACGTAAAAGGTGGCTCGTTTGGAATGGCAAGGTTTGGGAGTGGGATTTCGGAGCTAAGGTTATGGCGCTTGCCAAGGAGACCGTCAGGAATATCCTCCGAGAAGCGGCTGATGAAAAGGATGACGAGAAGCGCAAGGAGCTTATCAAACATGCCGTGCGGAGTGAGAGCGACAGGAGGCTAACCGCGATGATAAGCCTTGCCCAATCCGAGCTAGGGGTGCCAATGAAAGGCAATGAACTCAATACTAACCCTTGGTTCTTTAATTGCCTCAACGGCACGGTAGACTTAAGAACCAGCGAGCTGCTACCACACAACCGCGAAGACTTAATAACCATCATGTCCCCGTTCAGCTATGACCCCCACGCTCCTTGTGAGTTATGGTTGAAATTCTTAGATAGGGTAACGGGTGGCAGTGCCGAACTGGCCCAATACCTCCAGAGAGCAGTAGGCTATAGCCTTACGGGAGATATGCGGGCCCAGGTTATGTTTTTCCTTTATGGTCTTGGGAATAACGGCAAGTCCACATTCATTGCTACGATTCGTAAAATAATGGCTGGCTATGGTGCTACAGCCCCTGTCGATATGTTCCTGGCCAAAGACAAAACGGCTAGAGGGCCTAAGGAAGACTTGGCCAATCTACAGGGCAAAAGATTTATCGCAGCCAGTGAGGTCGAGGTTGGTAGGAAGTTGGCAGTGGTAGTGATTAAGGAGATGACAGGTGGTGAGGCCATCCGGGCGGACCGGAAATACGAGCATGAGGTTGAATTTCAGCCCACTCATAAACTCTGGATAGGGGGTAATCACAAGCCAGTGATAGCCGATACCAGTCTTGCTATCTGGCGCCGAGTAAAATTAATTCCCTTCACGGTAACTATACCCGATGACGAAATAGATGAGAACCTACCATTAAAACTGGAAGCCGAGCTATCCGGTATATTGGTCTGGGCTGTTCAAGGATGTTTAGCATGGCTGCGTTGGGGATTAAAAGAACCCTGGGAGGTAACGGCAGCTACTCTGGCTTATCGTCAGGAGGAGGATATTTTAGCTGAGTATATCCAGGATTGTTGCGTCTTGAAGGTGACGGCTACAGTAGCAAAAGCCGGTCTGTATGAAAACTACAAACAATGGTGCGAGAATACAGGATACCAGCCCATTGCCCAAAAGACTTTGCGAGCCCGATTAATGGAAAGAGGCATCACTGAGGGTAAAAGTGGGAGCATTCGTTACTGGCGTGGCATTTGTTTGTCGGAAGGACAAGTGGGACAAGAGGGACAGCAGGTGACTATTTTCCCTAAAAATCATATACGCGAGGAAATACAAGGAAAAGTTACGGGAAAATCCATCGTTGCTGTCCCTAATGTCCCTGATAAAGACCATGATTTACCGCCCGTTTACCCCACGACGCCTTGTCCCACCTGCGGTTGTCCTGATTATTGGCTGAGTGATGATAACCGATGGCTCTGCACACGGTGTCATCCTCGGCCGCAAGAAATAGACATGGAGATTTAGAGAGAAAAGGAAGTCAAGCAAATGCGACGGAGACTTTCCAATTACGAGCAGGAGACCATAATAAATTTCAATAAGGCGGAGGACGTAGCTCATATCTTCACCTATGAAAAGACCTGGCAGCAGCACTTAGAAAAGAGGCTCGGGCTGAAGCCCACGATGGATAACAGCTTTGGTGGCAAGGCATATGAGATTCCGAAGAAAAGAATTAGACCGCCGAGAGCACCAGTGAGGTTATCGGCTGAGGCACGGGCAAAACTAGCCCACCGTTTGCGCCAGAGCCGTGATTTAACGTCCCAAAATACCAAGCCACAGGCAAAATCTGGAACAAAAAAGCAAAACAAGGGTAATACCATTAACCGATAGCTAAGGACTATGAAATGACACAGGTTACTTCGAACTACCTTGAGCTCGAGCAGATAGAGAAGCTGATTAACGCTTGCAGTAATCTTCGGGACAGGGCTTTCATTGCTCTTTTAGCAAGGACTGGCATCCGCATTACCGAATGTGTCGAGCTTAAAGTAAGTGATATCGACTTCCAGAGAGGAACGCTGACAATCGTGCATCTCAAGCAAAAATCAAAACTGAAATGCCCACACTGTGGGGAGAGTTTGGGTAAGAGGCATGTCTTCTGCCCAAGTTGTGGGAATAAGGTAGACAGAGTTATACGGGAAAGGGTTGAGCAACGGAGACAACGAATGATACCGGTTGACCATAATACCTTACGACTTCTAGATGAATATCTGCAATGGCGGCGCCAATTTCCTTATCGTGGGCCGTTGGTGTTTCCGTTTAGTCGCCAGAGAGGTTGGCAATTGATTGAAAAACTCGGTCGACGTGCAGGGATAAGGGGACTTCATCCCCACAGCTTACGTCATTTGTTGGCTACCAGATGGGCTGACAAAGGACTTGATACCAAGAAACTTCAACTGTTGATGGGGCACGCCGACATCGGAACTACAATGGCGTATGTGGATTCTAGCTTCGAGCAACTGAGGTCTGAATACGAAAAACTATGGGAAAGCAAAGAAGATGAAGGAAAGAAGACCACGGGTTAGGAAAGCAAGGAAAGAGCCAACCAGGGAGAGGAAACCAAGGAACCCTCCTCAAATAACCGGCTTCTGGGGGCGGGGAGCCAGCCTGTATAGGCCTGGCTTATTTGCAAAAAAGTATTTTGAAAAGCATGGGGACGCCTGTGCAGCTGATATCTACTACGCCCTAAGCGAGGAGATAGAGCGCCTAAACAAGGAACGGATTGAGATACGTGAAAAGCCGTTCCAAAGGCCAAACTACAGTTCGTTTTCACGCTACTTCCATTGGTTCCTCATACTGAAACTCATAGAGCGCACCGACAGGCGAGAGCCTGCCATTTACGATTTCTTGGAGAAGCGCGTCTTCTATAGATTGACTGACAAAGGAAAAGCTGAGGAAGCTGGGTGGCAGGACCCGATTGCTATGGCACACCCTGAGTTTCGCTAAATAAAGTAAGAGGTTGTTTGGCAAACACTTCTTACCGCTTAAAAGCGAACCAGAACTAACATCGCTCACCTCGCTACCTGTTACCAAACGCATAAATCCCCAAAACACCCTCAATCGGCTCCTCATAGCGTTGACCATCTTCAAGAAAGATGCCCGATATACTCCAATCAGCCACTTCTCCAGGGAACAGGTCACTGACCCAATCTGAGTCAACATCGTCAAGCGTGCCATCTGGCTTATACGAAACAACCAGCACCCTAACTGACGGCATCGACTTATCGCCCACATTCTCAACCTTACCTTCAAGTATCCCCCAATACCCCTCCTTCCACCCAAGGTCAAAGAGCCGCAGCCCCTTACCAAAGGTCAGTTCCTTCACCCCCTTCACATGCATCAATTCAGACTTAACATCGTCCAGCTCTCCCCTAACATCACTCAACTCACTTTCATTAGCCTCTAGCTCCTCACTAACATCGTAATAATCACTCCTGAACTCATCCAACTGTGCCCCAGTAAGAGAACATGTCCCTAAACTAATCCCCAGCGCCACTACCAAAACACCAACAAGTGCATACCACTTCTTCATAGCTTCACCTCCTTGGGAAAGCCTATGGCAACCTCATTGAATCTCTGCTGCTATACGCTTAAACATCCTACTTCGCCGACTCTTTGGGGGTCTCCCAGTCTACGATTTTCTTCCTCCAGAAGCCAGGTGCTACTGTTACCCTTGTGCCACATTTGCACCTAACGATGGTATTCTGGAGAATCCAAGGCACCTCGAGCTTGCGACCACAATGGGGGCACTTCAATGCCATCAGAACAACTCCATTCTAACGCTATTTCCTCTTGCTTTCCCGCTCCTCAGGTGTCTCCCAATCTATTACCTTATCCCGGAACCACCCAGGAGCCAAGGTTATCCTTGTCCCACACTCACACCTAACGGTGTAGGGTATAAAACTGGTTGCTTGCTTAATCTTCCTTCCGCAATGCGGACACTTTGGCATTTCTGAGTTCCTCTTCCTTTATTACCGCCTCAATAATGCTGATTGTGATCTTTCTTTCCTACTTCTCCTCTGTTTCAATAAGGATTCAATAGCTCTTTCTCGATATCTCTTGCCCCTGAGCATTATATAGTGCAGCTGTGTCAGGGACAGTATTATTCCAAATTGCCTTACCATACCCAAAACTGAAGCCTCCCCACTCAGGATGAATCTCGTTTGTATAAGCACGAATAGCACCGCCAGGAGCTAGCACATAGTGTGGGAAAGTAAACGAGGGATATCCCTCTGATATGTCTTTTAACACCCAGCCAGCTAGGTCTTGAGATTCGCTACCAAGGTTTGTAATCTCCACATACTCATCGGATTCGACTCGATAGACCAGGCCATCGTAGAAAATCTTGGTTATTTGAACATTGCTACCAATAGTAGTCACTTGCTTAAAGTAAGCAGTAACGCTCTTGTTGGAGTCGATAATGATGCCGAACGTAGGCGAGGAACCTGAGGCATCGCCACCCCAATGGTCAAACCTCCAGCCAGAGACAGGGGTAGCAGTGATGGTCACCTGGGTACCCTCATCATAGGTGTAGGTGCCCGGACCAGGATTGGTAGTTCCTTGGCCATCGACACTTATAGTCAGTTCACGGGCTATATCACCGGTACCAGCAGGAACGACTTGCACATTGTATGTTGTTCCATTGGTCTCTACTATGATAGTTCCGTGTATATCTGTACCGTAAATCACAGCACCAAAGTCATCGAGAGTAGCAATAGTTTCCTCGTGGGGATGCCCGTAACTATTGCCTTCCCCAGCCATGTAAATGGCAACTTCAGGTCGGGCCGCCTCTATAAACTGTCTCGATGATGCTGTTTTTGAGCCGTGGTGCCCCACTTTGAGAACCTCTACGTCTGGAATAAGATATGCGCTGACCATACTTGCTTCGGCTTCCGCTTCCGCATCTCCAGTGAAGAGGAAATCCGTATCACCATAGCTGAGCAGTAGTACTATCGATTTATTGTTTGTGCTACCGAGTAGTGGCTGAGGAGGGTTAAGCACGTCTAGGAATAGGTTTCCTACCTCAATCTGGTCGCCACGCTTGGCAACATGAATTTCGGCTCCTTCAGCATTTATAGAGGACATAAACTCACTATAGGTCTGGGATGTGCTCGTATCCCCATTAAGCCAGAAGCTGTCCACATCAAAGTGAGCAGCCACTGCAATGAGTCCTCCTATGTGGTCGGCATGAGGATGTGTAGCAACCACCGCCTCAATGGCCCCGTCTACATATTCTTGAAGATATGTCACTACGCCAGGCCACTTATCGCCCCCGTCAATCAATATTTCCGTTTCCCCGAGGTCAACTAGTATTGAATCCCCTTGACCAACGTCGATAAAGTGAACCCTTAGTGGGCTAGGAGGCGGTGTTGTTGGTGTGGTAGAGGGTGTTGTTGGTTCAACTGGCGGTGGGGCTGGAGGTGCCGGTGCTTCTTCAGCCGGAGCTGGCGGTGACTCTGCTTCAGGTGGTGTTTCAGTTCCTGGAAGTATTGTAACGCAACCACTGAGCACTAGTGCCGTAGCTAGAATGAGGCTAACAATAATTATGGCTACCTTATTCATTGGCTCTTTGCTCCTATGTTTCTGTATACCACAGCGCAAGCCTTGACCTAACTAGCCTCAAGGAGAGACTTGAGCCAGAGCACGGCTACCAGCGTTTGCCTGTGCCTGTGGGGAGGGAGCATAGCGCCTGCCCTTTGGCTAAAGCCCACTGGGTTGCCTGTGTTTGGTAGAGGCAGAGCTCAATTCTTAATTCCAAGCCAATTTTATCATTTTAACTTTTATTAAAAAAGTAGCTACTTCTTTTTCTTTTCTAAAGGCTCTTTTGTAAAGCATACTTATTGTAGCAAATACAAAATTTTAAGTAAATCAAAGGAGATTGAAGCTAAATATACCAATTCTATATTGAATTGCCAGCCTAGCTAGCTGGAGCACCTTACCAACTGAATACAAAATGCCGGAGTCGGAACGCTTGCCTAGTCTAGGGCAAATTAAATGCCCTAGCCAGCGTTAACTAGCTAGGGCAAATCTAACACTGAAGGGAGAACCAACAATGCTAGACTATGGTGAGTATAGCACAGTTCCCGAAGCTCCACAAGAAGCTAACCCTCTATCCTATGACCAGCTTGACGGAGACTGGGCACTATTCTATAAGGTAGCCTCAAAGTATGTCCACAAAGCAAGGTATCAGGATAGAGGCGAC
>JAUWIC010000022.1 GCA_030605575.1 Dehalococcoidia bacterium | reverse complement strand
GCTGGAATGCTCTTTGCGGCGCTGACTGCTACGAGGTATCGCTGTGGAAGTACTGCGCCGAGTGCCCCGACGAGAAGATGGTAGTACCCCTTGAAATGGACTGTGCGCCGGGAGAGTGTATGGTATGCGGGCCGGAGGCGGTTGATGACCTATGTGCTTGTGACCCTGGAGAATGCCCGTGCACTTCGGACTTATGCATTGTCGTTGACGGTCTGGAGTCAGGTACAGAATACTTCTGGCAGGTAAGGGTCTGCCTCTGCAAGCCATTCTTGAGCAAGTGGTCAGAGGTAAGGTCATTCATGACGGCACTACTTGCCGTACCTTTCGCAGACCTCTGCTCGCCAGCCTGTGGCAGTCAAGCCATTATCCTTACCCCCAACTTCGCCTGGGGTCCGGTTACCGGGGCTACTGGCTACGACATTGAGCTGGCCACTACCGAGACCTTTACCGCCGGTGTGGTTAGAGGCTCGTCAACAGTTAATGCCTGGGTAGCTCCTGAACCCCTGGAGTACGCCACGACCTACTACTGGAGGGTAAGAGCCGAAAAGAACGGCGTCTACTCTGCCTGGACAGTATGCATGTTCACCACCATGGGCAGACCGGAAGTGCCACCGCCACCGGTAACGGTTGAGCAAACACCACCACCACAGATAACGGTAGAAGTACCAGTAGAACAGATAGCACCTAACTGGATATACGCTATCATTGGTATTGGTGCGGCACTGGTTGTGGTAGTGATTGTGCTGATAGTCAGGACCAGGAGAACACCAGCTTAACCCCTGGTTTAGGCTTGACTCAGAGAGCCCCCTGAGATTTCGGGGGGCTCTCTCTTTTTTAAGATTAACAATATTGACTTCTAGCTGATAACTGGTTAGAATTCGCCATAGTGCTCCCCATTTGAGTCCAGCTACGGCCAAGCGAGTGGGGAAAATAGCTAACGCTAAAAAGAAGGGGGATTTTATGACCGAGGTTGTTATTGTTAGCGGGGTAAGAACAGCTATAGGTAATTATGGCGGAGCACTGCGAGACACCCCAGCCGCCAAATTGGGTAGCATTGTCATCAAGGAAGCCCTAAAGAGGGTTAGCCTACGACCCAAGAGAGACCCAGAGGTATTGAGCTACGCACCTGAGATGTTCAGAGATGCCGGTTTGATTGAGCTGGAGAAGAGATACCATGACTGGGATGATTCCCTGAAAGAGGTAAGGATAGATGAGGTTATAATGGGGAACGTTATCCAGGGGGGTCAAGGTATGAATACCGCCCGCCAGGCGGCAATCTACGCCGGTATTCCCAAAGAGGTAACTGCCTATACGGTAAACAAGGTCTGTGCTTCGGGGATGAAATCGGTAGCCCTGGCGGCTCAATCAATACGGACTGGCGATGCTGAAGTTATTGTCGCTGGTGGCACAGAAAATATGAGCGCCGCCCCCTACTATGTACCTAAAGCCAGGTGGGGAGCCAGGATGTTCAATACCGAGATGATTGATGGTATGGTCTACGATGGATTATGGGAAATATTCTATGGTTACCATATGGGTGTAACCTCGGAAAATATAGCCGAAAGGTACGGCATAACCAGAAAAGAGCAGGACGAACTTGCCTTAATAAGCAATCAAAGAGCCCTGGCGGCGACAAAGGACGGCACATTTAAACAAGAAATAGTCCCGGTTGAGGTCAGGCAGAAGGGAGAGGTTAAACTATTTGATACCGATGAACACCCGAGGCAAACTTCTATGGAGGCATTAGCCGCCCTGCCCCCGGTATTTAAACCGGATGGAATGGTAACTGCGGGTAATGCCTCGGGAATAACCGATGCTGCCGCTGCCCTGGTGATAATGTCGGCAGAAAAGGCAAAGGAGCTGGGGTTAAAGCCAATGGCTACTATCAGGTCTTATGCCTCCGGTGGTGTTGACCCGGCATTTATGGGTCTGGGACCGGTTCCAGCCACCAAGAAAGCACTCAAGCTGGCTGGGCTCAGCCTGAAGGATATTGAACTGGTTGAATTAAATGAAGCCTTTGCCGCTCAAGCCATTGGGGTGATTAGAGAATTAGGGCTAGATTTGGGAAAAACAAATCCCCACGGTAGTGGAATTTCATTAGGACATCCCATAGGCTGTACCGGGGCTAGAATTATAGTCACCCTTATCTATGAAATGATGCGTAAAGACTTCCAGTTCGGACTGGCAACACTGTGTATCGGAGGTGGTCAGGGAATGGCGATGATTATAGAGCGGAAGTAGAACTACTTTCCCCGCTTTTTATAGTCGGGGCACCAGGTGGCACTGGGACGGTCTGGGTTGTGACACGCCCCACGCCAATTCCATTTACAGCTATCACACAGGAAAATATTCATTCCCAGCGCTTTCTTAATTCTGAGGCTAATCCTGTGTCTCCAGGAAGGCGGTGTGGACTTCATCCTAAACCCTAACTAATTTGAAGTAAAAATACCTTTTTAGTATATCAGGTTAGGTGCTACCTGGCAAAAATTATGCTAAAATAAGTTAGTTATATTGAAGGGGTAATTTATCATGACTATTCCTGAGGTCAAAAAGGAAAAACAGCTAAACCTGGAGTCCCTTACCTGGGGTGACCTGACGTGGGTCAACATTGAGCGGGCCACGGAAAAGGAGACCGAATATCTGGCTCAAAACTATTCCTTCCACCCTTTAGATTTAGATGACTGCCTCAGCCGGATACAGCGACCTAAGATAGATGAGTATAAAGACTATCTGTTTTTAGTCTTACACTTCCCCGTATTCCATAAAGAGGCACGAGTAACTACACCCAGTCAGGTATCGGTATTTATTGGCCAAAACTATCTAATTACCCTGCATAAGGGGGAGCTTAAGCCACTGGTAAAGCTGTTCAAGGAGTGCCAGATTGATGAGGAATCACGGCAAGAGAATTTTAGCCAGGGTCCTGGCTACCTACTCTACCGCATAATTGATAGGCTGGTTGACTACTGCCTGCCAATCTTGAATAAGATTGGCGACAATATAGAGGAGGCTGAAGACCGTATCTTCTCCGACAGAATGCGGGGGGCAATTAAGGAAGTCTCCACCCTTCGCCGTGATGTCATCTCCTTTCGTCGCATCATCTGGCCAATGAGAGCTGTTATCGGTAGTCTGGAACCTAAGGTTCGTCGCTTTACCAAGACAGATTTGGCAGTTTACTTTGGCGATATGACCGACCATGTGGATAAGATTTGGGACGGCTTAGATGAATACAAAGAGATAATTGAGGGGCTAAATGATACCCATGATTCACTGGCTAACAACCGCACCAACACCATCATGAGAATACTGACTATCGTATCTACTATCTTCTTT
>JAUWIC010000011.1 GCA_030605575.1 Dehalococcoidia bacterium | reverse complement strand
TAGCTAATCCTATCCCCTGTATCCCCTTCCCCTTGATAAGGGTATGGGGAATTAATTATATAAGGTAGGCTTTGCCCCTTCAAATGTAGCCTTCCCCCTCTCCTTACTAAGGTGTGGGGTATTATGGGGGTGAGGTTAATAGACAGCAGCAAATGGTAAGGTATTCTTCTTGACCCAATTGCTACTGATAACCTATAATCCAAGATAGTCAGGAATAGAATTAGATAGGTCGTTTACTACGGGGTTGAAGGGGCGTCAGCCCCTTCGGAAACGATATTTCCCCCTCCCTTTAAGGAGAGTCAAAGAGAGGCGAAGCCTCTCTTACAAAACCAATTCCCCCTCCCTAGTAAGGGAGGGGGATACAGGGGGTAGGTTGCTAACAAATATCTAAAAGGGATGAGATTAATAAACAATCTCGGCTAAAGGCAAGAAGGTGTTACAGCAACTTAAAGAACTAAAATCAAAGGCAATACAGGAATTAGAGAGCATTAACACTATTAAGCAGTTGGAATCTTGGCGAATTCGTCACCTGGGCAAGAAGAGTAATCTAACCCAGGCTCTACGTAGCTTAGCCTCATTACCTCTTGAGGAGAGGAAAGTTGTTGGCGCTCAGGCTAATCAGGTTAAGGTTGATTTAGAGGAAAGTTTGAGGCAAAAGGAGCTGGTTCTACGAGAGACGCGACTGGTAGTATCGGCTAAGAAAGAGCGTGTTGATATTACCCTGCCCGGTCGTCCTTTACCCATAGGTCATTTGCATCCTATTACTCAAACACTCTATGAAATATGCGACATATTTGTCTCTATGGGCTTTCAGGTAGTGGAGGGGCCGGAGGTAGAGTGGGACTATTATAATTTTGAGGCATTGAACATTCCTCAGGAACACCCGGCTCGTGATACCATGTCAACATCCTGGGTTGATTTTAAGCCCGATAGCGGGGAAAGACCTATGCTATTACGGACCCACACTACCTCGGTAACCGCCAGGATTATTGAGACCATGTCACCTCCGATAAGAGTAGTTGAGCCAGGCAAGGTCTATCGCTATGAGGCTAGTGATGCTACCCATACCCCTATGTTTTATCAAATTGATGGTGTCGTTATAGATAAGGGTATCACTATGAGTGAGTTGAAGGGGACACTCTTTGAGTTTGCTCGCCGTTTCTTTGGCGAGGGCAGGAAGGTGCGCTTCCGCTGTGATTACTTCCCCTTTGTCGAGCCTGGCGTTGAGATGGCTATAGAATGCCTGGTCTGTGGTGGTAAAGGCTGTCGTTTGTGCGGCAATACCGGCTGGATTGAAATATTAGGTGCCGGAATGACTCACCCTCAAGTGATTCAGCGGGGCGGTATTGACCCCGAGGTTTACACCAGCTTTACCTTCGGTATGGGTATTGACCGTCTGCCCATGCTTCGCCACCGAATTGATGATACTAGACTGTTTTATAGCAGTGACCTTAGATTTTTGAGGCAGTTCTGAGAGATGAAGGTTCCACTTAGCTGGCTTAGGGAATATGTGGATGTTACCCTGTCCCCGACTGAGTTAGCCAACAGGCTGACAATGGCTGGCACTGAGGTCAAGGGGGTACAGGTCATTGGTGGTAGTTGGGAAAACATCGTTGTCGGTCAAATAGTGGCGGTTAACCCCCATCCCAATGCCGACCGCCTTACTTTAGCTACCATAGATTTAGGCACGGAGCAGCCGACCGTTGTCTGCGGAGCGCCAAATCTCAGGCTGGGCGATAAGGTAGCCTTTGCCTCGGTTGGGGCTCAACTGATAGATGGGCATAGTGGGCAGGCGTTCCGCCTGGAATCAGCCAGGATTCGCGGCGTGGTGTCTAATGGTATGGCTTGCTCGGAAAAGGAACTGGGCATCTCCGACAGCCATGAAGGGATTATGGTCTTGCCTGCCGAAGCCCCTGTTGGCACTCCGCTGGCAAGCTATCTGGGTGATACTATCTTTGATATGGATATAACGCCTAATCGCCCTGACTGCCTGTGCCTGGTTGGCATCGCTAGAGAGGTGTCTGCCCTGACCGGGCAAGGTTTGCATCTTCCTGAAATTGAGTATGAAGAAAAGGCATTGCCCATAGACCAGCAAATATCAGTAGAGATTGCCGCTCCTGACCTATGTCCCCGGTATTGTGCCAGTCTAATCACCGGCATAAAAGTGGCTGAGTCCCCCCGGTGGCTGCAACAACGGTTACTGAAATGCGGCATGCGCCCGATAAATAATATTGTCGATATTACTAACTACGTTATGCTGGAATATGGGCAGCCCCTCCACGCCTTTGATTATCACCAGATTAAAGGGCGGAAAATTATCGTGCGCCGGGCTACTAAAGGTGAAACTATAATTAGTCTGGATGGGATAGAGCGGCGCCTGGCTGAGGATATGCTGGTTATTGCTGACGAGGAGCAGGCGGTGGCTATCGCCGGGGTTATGGGTGGGGCTGATAGTGAGGTTACTCCGGAGACCACATCAATACTGCTGGAATCAGCCAATTTCAGCCCGCCCAGCATTCACTATACCGGCAGGGTATTGGATTTACCCAGTGAAGCCTGTATGCGGTTTGAGCGGGGCATTCGTCCTGAGCTAACTCTGCCCGCACTTAAACGGGCTACCCGGTTAATTGTCCAGCTAGTCGGTGGCAAATCAGCTAAAGGCTTGATTGATGCTTACCCCGGGAAACAGGAGCCCGAGTCCATCCCGTTATCAACCAGCCAGGTAAATCAACTCCTGGGCGTTGAGTTTAGCCTTGACCAAATAGTGGGGGCGCTGACTGCCTTGGGCTTTGAGTGCAAGGTAGCTTCAGCCTCAGAGGTCTGGGTTACTGCCCCTTACTGGCGAAGCGATATACATCAGGCGGTTGACCTTATCGAGGAGGTAGCCCGTATTATTGGCTATGATGAGATTCCAGCCACTATGCTGGCTCAGTCCGTACCGAGACAAAACCCTGAGCCTATTCTTAGCCTTAAGCAGAAAGTAAGGTATAGCCTTGTCGGTTATGGCTTTCAGGAGGTAGTTACCTATTCGTTAACTAGTTTAGAAATGCTAAACAGGTTGCTGCCTGACCCCCACCCCATTGACCCAATGCCCCTCCGTGTCGCCAACCCGATGACCCTGGAGCAGGAGTATCTTCGCCCTAACCTGCGAGCTAACCTTTTAGCCGTCCTATCAGCCAATAGGAGATATGAAGACGGTGGTATCAGGCTTTTTGAGCTGGGCAAGGTATATTTACCCCGACCGAAGGACTTACCCGGTGAGCCTGAGGTGCTGTGTGGCTTACTAAGTGGCTCTAGATTTGAAAAATCGTGGCACGGTGGAGATGATTCGTTTGATTTCTACGATGCTAAGGGAGTGGTTGAGGGCTTACTTAGCCAGCTGGACATAGACGCCAGCTTTGACGAGAGTAAAGACGAAAGCCTACACCCGGTTAAGCAGGCGGCTATAGTTATAGGAGGTAATAAATTAGGCGTGGTCGGTGAGCTACACTCTAAACTGTTAGAGGCTTTTGAAATTCCCGGGGCTACCTATCTTTTTGAAATCAACCTGACGGCGCTTTTACCGTTTAGCTTAGGTCACAAGATGTTCCAGCCAATATCACGATTCCCCACTATAGTCAGGGATATTGCCCTGGTCGTTGATGCTGGGGTAACCCACCACCGGGTAAAGGATATTATTAACAGCTTTCCCTTGGTGAAGCAGGTTACTATATTTGATGTCTATTCTGGCGAGCAAGTCCCACCGGGTAAGAAGTCCCTTGCCTATAGCATTACCTTCCAATCACCGACCCACACCCTGACTGATGAAGAAGTTAACCAGGTCCAACAGCAAATCCTGGACAAGCTATCCACCGAGCTCAGCGCCACCCTGCGCACCTGACTTCAGTTAGCAACCTATCCCCCTCTCTAAAATGTCTTCCCTCCAGAGTTCGCCTCTATTATAGACCAATACTTTCTTTCCTGAGAGGGTAGTTTGAAGGGGCGTCAGCCCCTTCAAAAATTATTCTTCCCCCTCCCTTGTAAGGGAGGGGGATAAAGGGGGTAGGGTTCAAAACTAATCTCTAATAAGCTCCTTGAGCCTGGCTACTATCCCCTCTAGTGGCACCAACTCGGATTCTTTCTCGGAGCGCTTTT
>JAUWIC010000007.1 GCA_030605575.1 Dehalococcoidia bacterium | reverse complement strand
GGGTAAGGCAATAATGGCAGAAAGGGGAGGCTTTGATAACCTGGACATAGCTATGATGGTGCACCCGGGGGTGCGTGACACGGCTACTATCCAAGCCCTTGCCTGCCAGGCTTTAGAGGTTGAATTCTTCGGCAAAGCGGCTCACAGCGCAGCCAGACCCGAGGCAGGCATCAATGCCCTGGAGGCAATGATTCAATCCTTCACCGCTATTAATTCACTGCGGCAGCACATCGGAAATAAAGCCCGAATCCACGGGATTATTACTGACGGTGGCGAAGCAGTTAATGTCGTCCCCGCCCACAGCGCCGGGGTCTTTCTGGTGCGGGCTGAGGATAATACCTACCTTGATAAACTAAGGCAAAAGGTCATAAATTGCTTTACCGGGGCTGCCACCGCTAGTGGGGCTCGTCTGGAATATAGATGGGGAGATGTCAGCTATGCTCCCCTGCGTAGTAATCTGACTCTCGCCCGACTATTCAAGCAAAATATGGAGTCCCTGGGGCGCAAAGTTAAGCTCACTGACCCCAGTAGCGCCTTCGGTAGCACCGATATGGGTAATGTTAGTCAATTAGTGCCCAGTATTCACCCCATGGTCGCCATAGCTCCCAAAGAAGTAGTAGTTCATTCTCCCCAGTTTGCCTCGGCGGCTGCCTCAGAAGCAGGGAATCACGGTCTCTTCGATGCCGCCAAGGCGCTAGCTATGACCGTGGTTGACTTAGTCGCCAACACTGAGATAGTTACTAAGATTAAAGAGGAATTTGGGCAAGAGAAATGATTAAGGTAGGTATCCCCCGAGCTCTACTCTATTACCAATACTACCCGATGTGGAAGACCTTCTTTGAGGAACTGGGGGCAGAAGTGGTAGTTTCATCACCAACGACTCAGACTATGTTGTCCTCAGGCTCGTCCCGGGTAGTAGCTGATACCTGCCTGCCGGTAAAGATTTTTTTGGGTCACGTCCTTTCCCTGGTAGAAAAGTGCGATTATATTTTTATCCCTGCCATCCGCAGTGTAAAAAGAAAGGCTTATAGCTGCTCCAAGTTTCTGGGCTTACCTGATATGACCAAAGCAGTTATCCCTGAATCGCCGCCTATCCTAGATATAGAGATAGATATTAATAAGGGCAAGCACCGCCTGTATCAAGCTATTTATGGACTGGGACGGCATTTTACCTGGAATCCATTTAGGGTCAGGCGAGCTAGCCTGGCGGCGTGGCAAGCCCACCGGAAATACCGAGAGCTAATGTCCGGTCAAGGCTTAACTCCTCCGCAGGCAATAGCCAGGATGACGGGCGAGGTTGAGCTAAAAACATCAACTTCAACACAAGCCACCATTGCCCTCATTGGTCACCCCTATATGCTTTATGATGAACATATAAGTCACTGCCTTATCCACCGACTTGAGCAGGCTCATAATAAGGTGTTGACCCCGGAGATGCTCACCACCGAGGAGCTTGAATCAGCTACAGCTAGATTGGTCGGTAAAGCCCACTGGACATACGAGGATGAGGTAGTAGGTGCCGGAGGGCATTACTTGGAAACCGGAGCTGATGGTGTTATTGGACTAATGACCTTCGGTTGCGGACCTGATTCGCAAATGATGGATATGGTGCGCCGACGGGCAGCCAGGCTAAGAGTTACCACCTTTATGAGCCTTACCCTAGACGAACACACCACTGAAGGTGGCGTAGTTACCAGGCTAGAAGCCTTCCTTGATATGATAAACCGAAGAAAAAGAAGGCAGGTGGAAGTATGCGTGTAGGCATATCTCATCTGGGCAATATATCTATAATGACTAAAGCTTGGGCTCAAAGGCTCGGTGGTAGTCTAATACTACCACCAGTCAATAACCAGCGCACCCTATCCTTAGGTGTCAAGTACTCCCCTGAAGGGTTATGCCTCCCATTCAAACTGACCCTCGGTAACCTGATTGAAGCCTGCGAGCTGGGGGCAGACACCCTGGTTATAACCGGCGGTGACGGCATCTGTCGCCTGGGCTACTACGCTAAAACACAGGAACAAATTCTTCGTGACCTGG
>JAUWIC010000041.1 GCA_030605575.1 Dehalococcoidia bacterium | reverse complement strand
TGATGAAATTTATGAGAAGAACCCTTTATTCCCAATATGCAACTATATTTGCGGGCTTTGTGAGAAAGAGTGTAATTACAAAGACCAGACCGGAGCCGTAAGGCGAAGGATGCTTATACGCCCTATTACTGAACATTATCTCCTGTATCTGGAGACCAAACCTCCACTCCCGGCTCCAACCAGAGAAAAGGTGGCGGTGATTGGGGGTGGACCAGGGGGCTTAATGTGCGCCTACACGTTGAGTAAAAAGGGTTACCGGGTTACCATTTTAGAAAGAAGTCAAGAGCTAGGAGGTGCTCTGCGATACATCCCTAGATATCGCTCCCCTAAGAATGTAGTGGATTCTACTATAAATAACCTGCTAAGGATTGCTCACATAGAGGCTAAACTCGGTGTAAAAATAGGTGATGGTGGGAAAACCCTGGATGACCTTAAGAGTGAAGGCTATCGAGCCATATTCATTGCTACCGGCATCCCTTTGTCCCGACCACTCACTATTGAGCGGGAACTTGTCACCGGAGCTGACCTGGAAGGAGTCATGTCCGGGTTGAACCTGCTCTTCGCTGTGAATCAGGAAAGGGTTTCTCCTCAGCTTTTTCAGGGTGAGAGAGTGATAGTGGTAGGGGGTGGTAATGTCGCCTTTGATGTCGCTAGGACTGCCCGAAGGCTGGGTGGAGATGTCACTCTCGTCTGTCTGGAGTGTGAGGATAAATCCTCCAAAGATGGTATTCCGGCTGATGTGGAAGAAATAGAGGGTGCTACTGAAGAAGGAATAAAAATAATCTATTCCCGAGGCGTAGAGGAGATAACCGGTGAGGATGGGAAATTTAGGCAAATAAAGTGTCCCCGGTGCACCTCAGTCTTTGATGAAGATGGCAGATTTAATCCTAAATTTGACCGGGGTGATGTGATATATCTTGAAGGTGATGTGCTGCTCATCACTATAGGGCAAGGTCCAGAACGGGCGCTTTTCCAGCAGGAGGGCTTACTGAATGAGCGGGGCAGACTAGATATCGACCACCTTACCCTGATGAGTAACCTGAAAGAAGGAATTTTCATCGGCGGTGACGTAAGGCAGGTAGGATTTGCTGCGGAAGCGATGAGAGATGGGATGATAGCCGCCGAGTCTATAGACCGCTACCTGAAGGGCGAGGACCTGAAGGCAGGGCGGGAGAAGGAGTACGAAAAAGCCTCTATCCCCGAGCGTCTGGAGTATAAGCCTCAACCAGCCCTCAAATGGGCGCCAGCCGAAGCAAGGCTGAATTTTGAGCCCTTTGAGAAACCATTCACCCTGGAAGAAGTGATAGCAGAAGCCAGAAGGTGTCTCTATTG
This sequence comes from Dehalococcoidia bacterium, assembly GCA_030605575.1. Taxonomy (GTDB): domain Bacteria; phylum Chloroflexota; class Dehalococcoidia; order Dehalococcoidales; family E44-bin46; genus E44-bin46. The sequence continues at coordinate 14,427 of JAUWIC010000041.1, read as the reverse complement.
TGGACCGTGTAAGAGCTGTAAAGCATGTGTCGCCCTGGAGCTTCAGCCTGAGATACCGGAAATTGAGGTCAATGAGGATTTATGCAGTGGCTGCGGAATTTGCGTCGGCGTATGCCCTTATGACGCCTCTAAACTGGAAAAATCCGAAGAGGGACTAATATCAGTTATAGATGACCTTAAGTGCAAGCGATGTGGCGTATGTGTTAGTGCCTGTCCCTCCGGCGCCAGAACTATCAAAGACAAACTAGCCGAAACCATAGCTAATACCTATGCCACGTTATAAATGTGGAGAGGGGGATAAACTATGAAAGAGGAAGTAGAAGCAGTTCTAGCTCAAATAAGACCCACCTTGCAGGCAGATGGGGGTGATGTTGAACTGGTAGATGTGAATGAAGGAGTGGTTAGGCTAAAACTCAAAGGTGCTTGTAACGGCTGCCCTATGGCAACTATGACCCTGCGGCACGGGATTGAGCGGCTCCTCAAAGAGCGGATACCCGAAGTTAAAGAAGTCATTGCCGTCTAACAATCGGTAGGGGGGGATGATGATGCCTATATATGAGTATCTTTGTTCAAATTGTAAACTTAAGTTTGAACTAATTAGACCAATGAGCCAGTCAGGTGAGAGTGCCCTCTGCCCCAGTTGCGGAAGTAGTGCTCAGCGAGCGCTTTCGTTATTCTCCAGAAGGTCGGAGGGGGCACTTGCTTCCGAGGGAAGCAGTCCATGCAGTAGTTGCTCGGCCGATACCTGTAGTACTTGCTCTCTACTGGGGTGAAGTATTTCCGGAATCCTTTAGAGAGGGTAAGAAATGAGTGGTGCCAATATGTTACAAATAGAGAATCTGAAATTGATAGTGGATGACAACCCTGTAATCAACGATTTGAGCTTAAATGTGGACAAGGGGGAAATCCACGCCGTATTAGGCGTAAATGGAACCGGGAAAACAACCCTGGCTCATCTGATAATGGGTGTGAATTACTTGCCCGATGATGGGAAAATAATATTTGAGGGCGAGGACATTACCGGATACCCAATTTCTCAACGGGCAAAGATGGGTATAACCCTGGCTTGGCAAGAACCGGCCAGATTTGAGGGACTGAGCGTAAGAGACTACCTGGGGTTAAGCAATGAATTGGAAACAGGAGAGATTGAGGATTATCTTTGGGCTGTTGGGCTGCCACCTTTCCAATTTTTGGACCGGGCAGTTGATACCAGTTTAAGCGGGGGAGAGAGAAAGAGGATAGAGCTTGCCTCTGTTTTAGCTATGAGACCAAAATTTGCCATTTTAGACGAGGTCGACTCCGGAATAGATGTGGTCTCATTGCCTCATATTATCAATGGTATAGTTAAAATGAAAAGTCTTGGTTCCTCTGTTCTTTTAATCACTCATAGTGAAGTCGCCATAGAAATAGCCGATAAAGTATCGGTGATGTGTGCCGGGAAGATATTTAGGATGGGGTCGCCCAAGGAAATGTGTCAATGGTTCAGGGAGAATTGCCAGGTATGTGGCCATATTAATGTGCCAAGCTGAAGGCGGTTTAAAAGATGATTACTACCAAAGAAGAATACGAAGAGATTGTTGACGCCTATGGCAAAGCCGGCGGGGATAAAGAAGCCCTCAAAAGCAGAGAGATAGCCACTCTTGTAGTTCATGAAAACCGGGTTTTAAGCGCTAATGAGGCAGAAGGAATAAGGATAAAGTGGGAGCAAAAGGAGAAGGGGGTTAGGGCTGAGCTGACAGTAGAGGAAGGCAAGAAAATCAAACATCCCGTTCATTTATGCTTCGGCATTTTACCCAAGGAGGGGCTGCAGGAAATTGTTTTAAAAATAAATGTTCAAGATGGCGCTGAGGTAAGGATAATCGCCCACTGTATTTTCCCCAATGCGGTTAACATAATTCACAAGATGGATGCCGATATAAAAATAGGCAATAACGCTAAGTTTTATTACCATGAGACTCACTACCATGGAGACTCTGGCGGTATCAAGGTAATCCCAAAGGCCAAGATTGAGGTCGGAAAGAAAAGTGTGTACCAGAACACTTTTAGCCTGATTGAAGGCTGTGTTGGCAGGCTGGACTTCAATTATGAGGTGTCTTGTGGCGAGAAAAGTGTAACCGAGCTGGTAGCCAAGGTATATGGAAAAAAAGAAGATGACATAAAAATATCGGAGAGGGTGAGTCTGAATGGACGCGAGGCTAGAAGTTTGATAAAAAGTCGCCTTGTCCTGAGAGACAAGGCAAGGGCAGAGGTTATTGGCGAGACCTATGGCAATGCTCCTCTGGCTCGGGGGCATGTTGACTGTACTGAAATTGTGGATGGGGAAGAAGCAATAGCCAAAGCTATACCCATTGTATCAGTGAAAAACAAGGAGGCAAAGGTTACCCACGAAGCAGCTATAGGTAGCATTGATAAAAAGCAGATGCAGACATTGATGGCTAGAGGGCTGGATGAAGAGGAAGCGGTCGAGATTATCGTAAAAGGGATATTGAAGTGATTGACATAACGAGTGCAGTTTTTCGGTATCCCCTGGAAAAAGAGAGGAGCTAAAGGGAATCTAATGGCTAAAAATATCTTAGACCTTATCGGCAACACTCCCATCGTGGAACTGAGTGAGGTAAATAATACTAATTCGGTTATTCTGGCTAAATTGGAAGCCCTTAATCCGAGTGGTAGCATAAAGGATGTAATGGCTGTCTATATGATTGACGTGGCGGAAAAGAAAGGCATATTAAAGCCGGGAAGCAAGATAATAGAGGCTACCAGTGGTAACACCGGCATCTCATTTGCCATGCTCTCGGCGTTGAAGGGTTATGAATTCATAGCGGTTATGCCCGAGTATATGAGTAAAGAACGAAGGCAGATGATGCAGGCTTTCGGTACGGAGTTTATCCTAACCCCGGCAGAAGAAGGTTTTAAGGGCGCTCTTGATAGGCTGGAAGAAGTGGCTAAGGAAAATCCAGATGCCTGGCTACCACGGCAATTTGATAATGTTGATAATATTGCTGCCCATAGGCAGATTACTGGTAAACGGATTTTAGAGGGAGTAGAAGGAGCTATTGACACTTTTGTCTGTGGGGTTGGTACCGGGGGCACACTAATGGGTGTTGCCGAAGCCCTACGCCAAGTCTATCCCAGGGTAAAGATTGTAGCTGTAGAGCCGGCTGAATCGGCAGTAATGAGTGGGGGAGAGCCCGGTATCCATATAATACAGGGTATCGGCCCGGGTTACATCCCCAGCTTGGTGAATATGGACCTGGTCGACGAAGTAATTACCGTAACGGGTGATGAAGCGGTGAATATGGCCAGAAGGCTGATAAAAGAAGAGGGGCTGATGGTCGGCCTGTCCTCAGGGGCAAATGTATTTGCCGCATTAGAGATAGCCAGGAAATCAGGGGAAGGTAAAACCATTGTTACCATCCTGCCCGATAGAGGGGAAAGATATTTCAGTATGAATGTATTTTAGGTGATGAATACGCTCATCTTAGGCATCGGGAATCTAATTCTCACCGACGATGGAGTCGGAATCAAAATTGCCCAGAGGCTCAAGGAGGAAAGACCCGAGTTAGAAGTGGTAGAGACGGGCGAAGCCGGACTCACCCTCCTTGACCTTATAGTTGGCTATGATAGGCTCATTATCATCGATTCTATAAAAACTGGGCAGGGGAAACCGGGGCAGGTCTATAAGCTTGAGCTGGAAGATTTGAAGCCAGCTATGGATTTTTCCTCATCTCATGGCATAGATATTGCCACTGCCTTTAAGCTGGGGCAAAGTCTGGGATACAGGATGCCAAAGTCTGTTAGCATATATGCCGTGGAGATGAAGGATAATACCACCTTTGGTGAGAGGTGCACCGAAGAGGTAGAAGAAAGGATACCATTTATTGTCCAGCAAATAATAGACGAGGAGAAGCTGTGAATAACTTTAAGCCTAACATTGTCATCTTCCGCTGTAGCTTTTGTTCACCTGCCGGAGCCGAGCGTACTCTGGCTTCGAGGCTAAAGAGCAATTTCCGTCCCAGAATGGTCAAAACCACATGTACCGGCAGGATAGAACCAAGCTTTATCTTTCGCGCCTTTGCTAAAGGTGCCGACGGCGTAATGATAGCCGGATGTCGCCTCGGAGACTGCCATTATATCAGTGGTAACTATAAGGCAGGGCGGAATGTGATGTTACTTCAAAATGTTCTCTCGCAGTTCGGTATCGAGCCGGAAAGATTGAGAGCAGAATGGACGTCTGAGGCACCAAAGTTCCTGTCATCACTAAACGATTTTGTGGATAAAGTAACCGCGCTTGGCCCTCTGGCAGCAACAGAAAGTTTGATGGCAAAAATGTCATTACGAAGAGCGCAAGGTAGGCAGGAAGTTCATAGCGCCTCAATTTAGGCCACATAGCGTGGGGGATTGAACAGAGATGAATAAAATGGTTTCCCAAAAAGACCGGGCGCAGGTTGAGGAGATAATTGACGAAGTCAGTGGAAAAGTATATCTACCTCCCTGCCAAATAGCGTGCCCTCTGGGAGAAGATATCCAGCGTAGCCACGCTATGCTTGCCTTACTCCACCTGGAGCCTGAAGAGGCGGCTAATCAGATAATTAAGATAGGGAACGAAATTTATGAGAAGAACCCGTTGTTCCCACTATGTAGCCATATTTGTGGGCTCTGTGAGAAGGAGTGTAACTATAAGGACGAGACTGGGGCCGTAAGGCGGAGGATGCTGGTACGACTCATTGCCGAGCATTACCTCCCCTATCTGGAGACCAAACCCCCACTCCCGGCTCCGACCAAGGAGAAGGTGGCGGTGATTGGAGGCGGACCGGGAGGCTTAATGTGCGCTTATGAATTGAGTAAAATGGGGTACCAGGTTAGCATCCTGGAAAGAAACCCAGAGTTAGGCGGTGCTCTACAGTATATCCCCCGGTACCGTCTTCCCCAGGAAATTGTTAATTCTGTCATAAATAGCCTGCTCAGGATAGCCCATATAGAAGTCAAATGCGGTGTCCAGATGGGCGATGGTGGCAAAACACTGAAAGACCTTAAGAGTGAAGGCTATCGGGCTATATTCATTGCTACGGGCACCCCCGTGCCCAGACCCCTCACCATGGAAGGGGAACTGGTAAAAGGAGCTGAGCTGGAGGGAGTCATGTTCGGGTTAAACCTTCTCTACGATGTCAACCAGGGGAATGTCCCTCCCCGGCTCTATAAGGGTAAGAGAGTAGTAGTAGTCGGGGGAGGCAATGTCGCCTTTGATGTCGCCAGGACTGCCCGAAGGCTGGGGGGAGATGTCACTATCGTCTGCCTGGAGGGTGAGGATAAATCTACTAAAGATGGTATCCCGGCTGATGTGGAAGAAATAGAAGGCGCTACTCAGGAAGGAATAAAGATAGTCTACTCCAGAGGTGTAGAGGAGATAATCGGCGAGGATGGGAAATTTAGGAAAATAAAGTGTCCCCGGTGCACATCGGTCTTTGACGAAGATGGTAGATTTAACCCCAAATGTGACCGGAGTGACGTGGTATATGTTGAGGGCGATGTATTGCTGGTTACCATAGGCCAAGCCCCAGAGCTGGCATTTTACCGGCAGGAAGGCCTACTCAATGAGCGAGGCAGAATTGACATTGACCAGCTTACACTGATGAATAACCTTAAACCGGGAATCTTCATCGGCGGTGATGTGAAACGGGTAGGTTTTGCTGCCGAAGCAATGAGAGATGGCGTGATAGCCGCCGAGTCCATAGACCGTTACCTGAAGGGTAAAGAGCTAAGGGTGGGGAGGAAGAAGGAATATGAGAGTGCGCCTATCCCGAAGCATGCGCATTACAAGCCTCAACCTGAATTGGTATGGGCGCCGGTAGAGGAAAGGCTGAATTTCGAGCCCTTTGAGAAAGGATTCACCCTGGAGCAGGCGGTGGAGGAGGCTAGAAGGTGTCTTTGTTGTGGACCGTGTAGGAGCTGTAAAGCATGTGTGGCTCTAGAATTTCAGCCCGAGATACCAGACATCAAATACAATGAAGAGTTGTGTGTCGACTGTGGTAACTGCGTCTTCTACTGTCCTTGTGATGCCATTAAGTTCAAAAGTCCGAGGGGAGTCAGGTTTGATTTGACCCTCTGCCGGGCCTGTGGCTTGTGCATTGCCGTGTGTCCGGCTATGGCACTGGAGATGGAGAATTGGGAGAGAGAGCACATTTCAGCATTGATTACCAAGGCAGCCTCAGAAACGGAAAAGCCAAAGATTCTGGTATTTCGCTGCCAATGGACTGTTTTACCTCCGCTGGATAGAAAATTCACTTCCAATGTAGATGTCATAGACCTGCCTTGTGCCGCCAGGGTTGAAACCTTCCATATCTTAGAAGCCCTACAGAAGGGTATAGATGGCGTTTTGATAGTGGCTTGCCCTGAAGAGGACTGCCATCGTCAGACAGGGAGTAAGGAAGCACAGCGCTCAGTAGCAGCGTTGGGGGAAAGGCTAAGCCAGATTGGTCTTCAAGATAGACTCCACTTCTGCGTCGTGGCTCCAAGGCACCCCGAGGAGTTAGATAAGGAATTAGAGCAGTTTAGACAAAGAATAGAAGCTATCTATTCAAAGGAGAGCCGATAAAATGATAGTAACCACACCAAAGCCATTGGACGAACTCTTAGACTTTCTCTCCCCCTATTCTAATATCCTGGTCGCTGGTTGCGATGGCTGCACCCAGCCACCGAGAGGCTTAAGAGAGGCTAAGACGTTGAGTCAACTACTTGAGCTTGGGGGAAAGCTAAGAAATAAAGACTTCATATTTAAGGTAACTACGGTAGCCAAGCAGTGTGATAACTATCTGGCAGCTTCTATACTCAGGCCTCAAATTAACGGGGCGGAGGCAGTGCTCTCTTTAGCTTGCGGGATAGGAACGCAAACCCTGGCTGAGATTTTCCCCGAGCTCCCCGTCTTTCCGGCACAAAATACCCATTTCATGGGGGCGGAGGAAAGAGAGGCCGGTATCCTGGAGGAAAGGTGTGTCGGTTGCGGCGACTGTCTCCTGGCGGTGACCGGCGGCATTTGTCCTGTTGCCAGGTGTAGCAAGGGGCTGCTTAATGGTGCTTGTGGCGGGAGTAAAGAGGGCAAATGTGAACTTGACCCCGAAAAAGACTGTGCCTGGATTTTGATATACGAGCAATTAAAGAAAATGGATAAGCTGGAACTGCTTAAGGAATTCCGCCCTCCCCGGGATTACCAGCTAAGCGGCTGGAAGGTCGCCCCGTAGGAAATTCCCGGGTAATAACAGCCAATGGTGCTAACCAGAGTAGTAAGATTAGCCAAGATAAATGTGCGAGGGGTGGTGCAAGGGGTTGGCTTCAGACCCTTCGCCTATCGGCTGGCCCGAGAGCACAATCTGAAGGGTTGGGTACGTAACACCTCAGGAAGTGTGGAGATTGAGGTCGAGGGAGACGCAGAAAGCCTGGAGAATTTCCTGGGCAACCTTGAAACCCAAGCCCCTCCCATGGCACGTATTGAAAAGGTCAAAGCCACCTTCTACCCCCCGAAGGGCTATACCGAGTTCGAAATTCGGGAAAGCCTGAGCCAGGAGGGGAAATACCAGTTAGTGTCACCGGATATTGCTACCTGTGAGGACTGTAAGAGGGAACTCTTCTCTCCTACCGACCGCCGTTTCCGTCACCCCTTTACTAACTGCACCAATTGCGGTCCTCGGTTTACTATTATTGAGGACATCCCTTACGACCGCCCCAAGACTACGATGCGCCAGTTTGAAATGTGCCCTGAGTGCCAACAGGAATACGATAATCCCCTAGACAGGCGCTTTCATGCCCAGCCCAACGCCTGCCCTAAATGCGGTCCCAGTCTGGAGCTGGTTGATAGCAATGGGAACCCTATTGAAGCCGATGATGCCATTAAAGCGGCAAGCGACCTCTTGAAAGCAGGGAAAATCTTGGCGATTAGAGGTCTGGGCGGATTTCAACTGGCGTGTGATGCTACCAATGAGGAGGCGATAAACTTTCTAAGAGCCAGAAAAAGGCGCCCCGCCAAACCTCTGGCGGTTATGGCAGGTAATTTGGAGGAGGTAGAAAACCACTGCTTTGTATCTCCTGAGGAGAGAAAACTGCTTCAATCTCCTGAATGCCCGATTGTGCTGCTGAGGTGGAAGCATAGCTCATCCAGCATCCCCCCAGCCGTAGCCCCCAATCTAAAGTACCTCGGGGTCATGCTGCCATATACCCCTCTGCATCACATCCTGTTACGGGAGACCGGCATTCCCCTGGTTATGACCAGCGGTAACCTTAGTGAGGAACCTATCGCCAAAGATAATGATGAAGCCCTGAGAAGGCTCAGAGGAATTGCTGATTATTTCCTGCTCCATAATCGGGATATATATGCCCGCTATGATGATAGCGTCTATATGGTAGAGGGTGTGCCTCAGGCGATAAGGCGAGCCCGAGGCTATGCCCCATACCCCATCTTCCTTCCCTTTAAGGCAAAGCCAATCCTCGCCTGTGGCGCCGAGCTGAAGAACACCTTTTGCCTCACCAAAGACGAGCATGCCTTCTTAAGTCAGCACATCGGCGACATGGAGAATGAGGAAACTCTAGACCACTTTGAAAATACTATTGGGCTGTATAAAAAGCTATTCCGCATTGAACCCGAAATTGTAGCCTATGATATGCACCCGGAATATCTGTCAACAAAATATGCCCTAGAGGTAAGTGAGGAGCGGGGACTCAAGTCTATCCCGGTTCAACACCATCATGCCCATATCGTAAGCTGTCTGGTGGAGAATAGGGTCAAAGGACCTGTTATCGGGGTAGCCTTTGACGGCACCGGATACGGCACCGACGGCACAATCTGGGGAGGGGAGTTTCTGCTCGCCGATTACCACCGCTGCCAAAGGGTAGGGCACTTAGAATATGTACCTCTGCTGGGCGGTGTTGCCGCCATAAACAAGCCCTATCGTATGGCTTTAAGCTATCTCTATACGTTGCTGGGGGAGGACTTCTCCGTGGAGGGTCTCCCCATTAGTAAGGTCAATTCGGCTGAGCTTGACATAATAAAACAACAGCTAAAACGGAGAGTAAACTCGCCGCTGACGTCAAGTGCGGGGCGGCTTTTTGACGCCGTTGCCGCCTTAGCCGGGGTGAGGGGAGAGATTGATTATGAAGCTCAGGCAGGTATTGAGCTTGAGATGCTGGCTCCGGATGAATCAGGTGAGTTTGAGGAGAAAGCCTATCCGTTCTCCGTTATTAAAGACCAGGCAATAAAGGTGGTAAAGCTGGCAGAGCTAATCTCAACCATAGTTCAAGATATCAGGAATCAGGTTCCCACTCCCATAATATCGCTCAAGTTTCACAACACCATGGCTCAAATAATCGCTAAGATGTGTAAAACCATCGCCAGAGAAAGCGGCATAAATAAGGTGGCGCTCAGTGGTGGGGTTTTTCAAAATCGGTTGCTCCAGAAGCTAGCCGTGTCGGCTTTACATAAAGATGGCTTCACCGTGCTAACTCACCATCTGGTGCCCTGCAATGACGGCGGGATTTCACTGGGGCAGGCGGTGATTGCTAATTTTAGCCGTATTTGAGAAAGTCAAAGAGAGGCGAATAGGGGGTCAACAGGAGTTAGATATGTGCCTTGCCATACCAGCAGTCATTAAGCTTATAGAAGACAAAGAGGCTGAGGTTGAGCTAGGAGGTATAGCTCGGCGGGTAAGCCTGTGGCTCACCCCCGAAGCCAAGGTGGGTGACTACGTGCTGGTCCATACCGGCTATGCCATAAATATTCTGGACCAGGAAGAGGCTAAGGAGACCTTGAGGCTTTTAAGGGAAATAGCTGAGGTAGCTGAGGAGGAAGGTTGAAGTTTATTTCTGAATTTCGGCGCTCCGAACTGGCTGAGGGACTAATCTCGCAAATCCACCGTCAATCTAAAACTCCAGTCCGCCTAATGGAGTTCTGCGGTGGTCATACGGTAACTATTTTCAGGTATGGCATTCGCCAGGTTTTACCCCAGACTATTGATATGGTCTCCGGTCCCGGTTGCCCTATCTGTGTTACCGCCAATGCTGACCTGGACAAAGCGATTGCCCTGTCCCAAATTCCAGGGGTAATTATCGCCACTTTCGGTGATATGCTCAAAGTCCCGGGGAGCCGCTCCAGCTTACAAAAGGTCAAGGCTAATGGGGCTGATGTGCGTACGGTATATTCCACCATGGACGCCCTTAAGATAGCCGAGGCAGACTCCAACAAGTCCGTGGTCTTCCTCGGAATTGGATTTGAGACCACCGCCCCGACCATCGCGGCTTCTGTTCTCCAGGCTGAGGAGAAAGAGATAAGGAATTATTATGTCCTTTCGTTACATAAACTCTGTCCTCCGGTAATCCAAGCCATTCTTGATTCCGGTGAGGTCAAACTTGATGGGCTTATATGCCCCGGGCATGTATCGGCTATTATCGGCTCCCATCCCTGGGAATTCATTGCCCGGGATTACGGTATCCCCTGTGTGGTGTCCGGCTTTGAGCCGTTAGACATCCTGCAATGCGTTGATATGCTGGTGGCTCAGATTGAAAAAGGGGAATCCAAGGTTGAAATTGCCTATCGACGAGGGGTGCGTCCTGAAGGCAACCAGCAAGCCCTGAAACTCATGGAGCAGGTATTTGAGCCCTGTCCCGCCCGATGGCGGGGGATGGGAGAAGTTCCCGATAGCGGCTTAAAGCTGAGGCAGGAATATCAGCGCTTTGATGCTGAACTCGCTTTTGATATTGCCCTCAGCCCGGCTTATGAACCTGCGGGTTGCATCTGCGGCGACATCCTGCGAGGGGTCAAGACCCCTCTTGATTGCCGACTCTTCGGTAAAGCCTGCACCCCACAATATCCGGTGGGACCGTGTATGGTCTCATCAGAGGGGGCTTGCTCTGCCTATTACCTATATGGAGGTGATTTTGGAGGATAAAATCCTGCTCGCCCACGGCAGTGGAGGCAAGCTAGCCCATGAGCTAATAGAGAAAAGCTTTGTTAAAGCTTTGGCTAACCCCTTTTTAGCCAAGTTGGATGACTCAGCCGTTATTGACCTGAGTGGCCGGCTGGCTTTCACCACCGATAGCTATGTGGTGAGTCCTATCTTCTTCCCCGGTGGCGATATCGGCAAGCTGGCTGTCTGTGGCACGGTGAACGACTTAGCTATGTCCGGGGCTAAACCCCTTTATTTATCCCTGTCCTTTATCATTGAGGAGGGGCTTCCCCGGGCTGAGCTGGACCAAATCGTAGATTCGACCCGGAAGGCGGCCCAGGAGGCAGGAGTGCAAATCGTCACCGGCGACACCAAGGTGGTACACCGAGGCAGTGCCGATAAGCTCTTTATTAATACTGCCGGGGTCGGTGTCATACCTGAGGGGATTGATATCTCGGGTAGCAATGCCCGACCAGGAGATAAGGTGATTCTAAGCGGGACTATAGGTGACCACGGAATAGCTGTGCTCAGCCAGCGGGAAGGATTGAGCTTTTCTACCCGGCTGGAAAGTGATTGTGCTCCCCTGGGCAACCTGGTGGCGGAAATGTTAGCCGCCAGCCCCAATATCCGTTGCTTACGAGACCCCACCCGAGGTGGACTGGCTACCAGCCTGAACGAACTGGCCAAGCAATCAAAAGTAGGTATCAGGATTGAAGATGAAAAAATCCCGGTGCGGGAAGAGGTTCTGGCGGCTTGCGAGATGCTGGGTTTTGACCCCCTGTATGTCGCCAACGAGGGAAAGCTGGTGGCTATAGTCCCGGCTGGAGACGCCGATAAGGTTCTGGGGGCAATGCGAAGAAATCGCTACGGAAAAAGTGCGGCAATCATCGGTGAGGTGACGGGAGAACACCCCGGTCGGGTGGTAATGAAAACCGTTCTGGGAGCTTCCCGTATAGTTGATATGCTAGTCGGTGACTTACTACCCAGGATTTGTTAAAATGCATGAACTTGCCATCACCCAAAGTATGCTCGACCTTGTCCTGGAACAAGCGGGAAAGGTTGAAGCCAAAGAAGTGAGAAAAATCGACCTGGTCATCGGGGAGATGAGTGGATTTGTTGCCGAGTGTGTCCAGTTTTATTTTGATCTTCTCAGTAAAGGCACCATCGCTGAGGGGGCGACTCTTTCTTGCACCATGATTCCGACCAGGGCCCGGTGCCGGAGTTGCGGTAAGCTCTTCGAGCTTAAACAGTTTGATTGGACCTGCCCCTACTGTCAGGGTAACAGCCTGGAGATTACATCTGGTAAAGAGCTTTTTGTAGAAAGTATTGAGGTGGAATAGTGGAGATAAAGGTTCTCAAAGACATTCTTGACGCTAATAAGCAGATAGCAGCCAGAAACCGGCAGTGGCTTGATAGTGAAGGCGTATTGGCGGTGAACCTGATGTCCTCGCCGGGTGCCGGCAAGACCAGCCTTATTCTGGCAACAATAAAGCAGCTGAAAGGGAAAATCAAAATCGGTGTTATTGAAGGAGATGTGAGTTCAAGCTTAGATGCCGAAACGGTGGGCAAAGAGGGTGTGCCCGTTGTCCAGATAAATACCGGTGGGGAATGTCATCTTGACGCTAATATGGTCTCCAATGCCCTCAGCAATATGCCCCTACCAGATGTGGAACTACTCTTTATTGAGAATGTAGGCAATCTGATTTGCCCGGCTTCGTTTGCTCTGGGCGAGCATAAAAAGGTTCTAATTTCAAGCCTTCCTGAAGGGGACGATAAACCGTTTAAGTATCCCCTGATGTTTGATATCGCCGATGTGGTGGTAATAAATAAGATTGACCTTCTGCCCTACCTGAAGTTTGACACCGATGCCTTCTCTCGGGCAATCAAAGGGATAAATAAAAAGGTGAAGATTTTCCCAATCTCATGTGCTACCGGTCAGGGAGTCCAGGAGTGGACTTCCTGGCTGCTGAACCAGATGAGCCGGAGATAGGGCTAGTAGTTAATTAAGCCTCGGCTATCTAATCACTAATGGTATCAACCCGTATTCCCTTAGACATAGCCCAGGCAATCCCATCTTCAATGTCTTTGTCCTCACCATCAAGCTCTAACGTTACCCAGCCCCTGTCCTCCGCCAAATCAGCCTGGTAAATAGTGGTTACCAGATTGAATTGCTGGCCGATGTTATAGATAACGGGTTCGGAGTGTAGTCCTGCAGGAAAGGTAAACCTTGCACGCCGCTTGGTCATTTCTGCCCTCTCTTTCCCAGAGACATGGGGCAAATTTTTACCTTGCCCCAGAGCCCGGTATTATCACCTTTAATGATTACCACGCCTAATACCCCCTCAATACCTTTAGCTAACTCAATCCCACTGGGGATGTCAGCCGGTTGTTTAATCAAGTTTCCGATAGCGGTGGCAGCAGCGTCAGCCAGAGTGGCTGATTTAGAAAGCACGATAACGGCATCAGCCTTGCCGTAACTCAGAGAATGCCCCACTGTTCCCGAGGAGGTACAAATCCCTAACGGTGTATCTGCCTCGGTGATTTCCAGTCCAATTTTGCCGGTTAACGGTGATTGGCCAGCGTAAATCCCCACCAGCCTTTTGCCCAGGCTCTTCAGGTAAATGTCGCCCCCATTTTCGACAATTATCTCTGGCGAGAAGTCCAGTAGTTCAGTGCCAACAAATTCAGCTATAGCCCCGGCTACTGAAGCCATAGGACCAACGCCAGCTCGGCTGGCTGCCTCTGACATCGTCTTTACAATATGGGGGGCATTCTCATCAATGGGGAGGGGTTGCCGGGAGGTTAGAAAGGAAGGATACCGCCTGATATAGCTTTCCAGCATAGCGCGATACTTTACTACCAGCTTAAGCGCTTTTCGTTTCAGGTTAGTTGAGGCACGGATGTATAAATCAGTCTCCTTGACCACTACATTAAACGAGATTAGGTCTCCGCCTTTAATCCAATGCCGGTAGGTCCTGGGCTCATACATCAGCTAAAAGTGCAGCTCCATCGCTCTGGGAGGACAAGCCTTGATACATAGTCCGCAAGCCAGGCATTTGTCACCATAAAAATCAACCCGCCTGGTGGCAAAGTCAAGCTCAAAGGCACCGGTGGGGCAAATAGTTATACAGGCACCACAATGAGTGCACCTTTCCTCATTACGAGTAACATCCTGGCTCAGCGATTGAATTCTCACCCCGGTCTCAGCTAAATACCTGATACCTCTATCATAGTCGGCTTGTTTCCCGCTCAATTCCAATACCATCAGGCCTTCCTCATCCGGGGTAACCGAAGCCTTTAGAATGTTAAAGTCGAGGTTATATTCCTTGACCAGCCGGCTGACTATGGAACGCTCTACCAGCCGCTTGGGAAAATGCAGCACAATTCTTTTAGAAACAGCCATTTTACTCCTCTATCGGACGCTCCTTAAGCGGTTTGAGGACTATATCTGAGCCAACAGTAGGCAGAGGCGCTACTGGTTCAGTTAATAGGAACCTGC
>JAUWIC010000047.1 GCA_030605575.1 Dehalococcoidia bacterium | reverse complement strand
TTATACGCATCAGCGGGCTTTATTATTTTGCCCACCAATATGGCGATAGCTCCATCTTTGTCGATTCCGGCTGGAGGTGGGGATACCGTTACGGTAGCAGTACAGCTATCTGAGGCTCCATCATCATCAGTAACTGTTAGCAAAACGGTATATACTCCATCATCGCACCACAAATGGTCAGAGTTCTGAATCGTAGATGTACTCCCATCACCGAAATCCCAGGCCCAGGAAACTATATTTCCATCATCGTCGCTGGATTCATCCGTGAATATAACATTATCAGCGGTGGTGGGGGCAGATGGTGAGTAGGTGAAATCGGCTATCGGTGGAAGATTTCCTCCTCCCACGCACCCGGCTATTGGCGTAGCAATTAGCGCTACGAGTAAAACACTCAAAATTATTTTTTTATTTATGCCTATCATTTACCACCCTCCACCTTTCCTTTTTGATTTTGTCTCCCTTCTTATGTAGCGAACACTCTACTATATGAATAGCCTCTTGTCAATAGACCAGCCTCACTTATGACTAAGCAAGCTTGACAAAAACAGGTCAGCCACTTAAAGTTTCCATATTAACTCTGTTTATGAGAAAGGAGAGTAGATTTATGACAACTAAGAGTCTATCCCGAATGGCTGGTATCGCCTTGGTTCTGGTAACACTTCTTTTGGCGTCATGTGGTGGTCAAGCACCAGAGCCATCACCAACGCCAGAGCCTAAAACTTACTCAGCACCACCACCGATGACAATTGATACCAGTAAGCAGTACACGGCTACCATTGAAACCGAAAAGGGAGACCTGGTGCTGGAGCTATTCGCCAGTGATGTTCCGGTAACGGTCAACAACTTTGTATTCCTCGCCCGAGAAGGATTCTATGATGGGACTACATTCCACCGTGTTATCCCTGGCTTTATGGCTCAAGGAGGAGACCCAACTGGCACTGGTGCCGGTAACCCCGGTTACTCCTTTGCTGATGAATTCACTGAGCATACCCACGTTACCGGGGCTCTATCAATGGCTAATTCCGGCTCCAATACCAATGGCTGCCAGTTTTTCATTACTTATGCCCCACAGCCCCACCTTGATGGTGAGCACTCGGTATTTGGTCAGCTAATAGGGGGAATGGACGTCCTGGAAAAAATTGAGACGGGTGATACCGTAATACGAATAACTATCGAGGCAAGATAACTAACCTTGTAAAATGAGTAAAATTGAATATCACATCATTTATATGATATTATCTACCTCCTTAAGTAGCCTAGGCTAGTCTAGGTATCCCCTTCGCCTTTTCTTTCAGTTCGCTGATGAGATTTTCTGTCTCCTCCTTGGTTATCTTCCGAGTTTCCAGTGTTTTGGTTGCCTCCTCGTATAGTTTTTCTACCCTGGGTATACTAACCAGCTTCGAGGCAACGATGGTTAGGGAAACTTCCTGTCGTCTCCGAGGGTAGTCCCCAATCCTGATTTCTGCCTGAGGCGCATTGTCGAGGAGGGCCTGATAGATATCTTGAAGCGCTGACTGGGTAATGTATTCCTTCGGGGCACAAAGTATAGCTAGTAATCGGCGAGCATCCTTCAGGTTGATATCGGTAGACAGGTTGTTCAGTGCTTCAATCAAAGCCGTGGATACCGAGGTTGCTCGGCGTATCGCCTCATCTACGGAATATTTTCTAAAGCGGAAGGTCGGGAGATACACTTCACCCCTACCAATAACCGATATACCGGACAGGGAAGCCATGATGTCCCCGGCATCAACCGCTTTGGCACCTATATACTTGGTGACTTTCTCTCCACCAGCACAGAATAGGTCGTAGAAGTTCCTGACCATTTGCTGGTTTATACTCCGGAAGGAGTCGGCCATACTGACTGTGGCTCCCCTGCTGAACCGCTCATTATCAAGGACAAAGGTGACGTCAGCGTAGCTATCCACCGTGCTCAAGCAGGTGGCAGTATTAGTTAGAGCATAAGATACTGCTCCGCTCTCCTCATAGGCATAGGGTAAAACAACCATAGCAATAATACGCCGGCGTAGTCTTTCCTTAAGAATCCTCACCACCTGTCCGATACCACCGGAGCCTGTGCCCCCTCCACCGCTGGCTATAACCACTACCGCATCCGTCTCATAAAAATGTCGTGACTTAGACATTTCCTCGGCAAGCACCATGTGATTATCGGCAAATATTTTGGCGGCCTCGATATTGATTTTGCCCAGCCCATGTCCAAACGTCCTGCCGGCCCCCACCAGTATCCTGTTCCTCCCTGGGATATGCTTGAACCCTCTGAGGTCACTCGAGTCGGTGTTAACCGCCAGAGTATCAGTTACTATCTCTATTCTCCTGCCAAGGAAAGATTTTGCATATTCGTTTAGACTGCAGAACTCATCGGCAATATTACAGCCGCATTGTCCAATTCCTATAACAGCTACTTTCATTTTCTTTTTATTCCTCCCTTTACTTTATTTTGCGGATATGATAACCAGACTTCTCGGATACTATTATCTTCATCACGATGTATTCATGTTGGGGACTTTTGTTGCCTATATGTGCCTCTCGTCTCTGCTTCATCTGCCTGGGTAGTACTTTAGCTTGTTTTTCCAGGTCTTCAGTTTTTTGATTTGATTTCAGTGCTGTCTCCGCTGACCAGCACGGTCTGCCCCCTAAAGTATCGTCTTCTCTACTGCCATTCAGAGTCCCCTCCTTTCCTCTATATTAGTAATTTAGTCCTTGTGGGTATAAACCCTGAGATGTCAGTAGTCAGATATTATACCATTTTCGTGCCTTTTGTCAATATCTAATGGCAAAAAAGTTGGTGTAATTTGGATTTAAGTGCCTCAAGAAAAAG
The DNA here is from genome assembly GCA_030605575.1 of Dehalococcoidia bacterium. Lineage (GTDB taxonomy): Bacteria > Chloroflexota > Dehalococcoidia > Dehalococcoidales > E44-bin46 > E44-bin46. The sequence goes on along the minus strand of JAUWIC010000047.1, from coordinate 9,816 downwards.
GACAGAAGGTGTAGCCGCTTTTTATCAGCTACATTAACCGGCGTCGGGCGGCTCTCACGTAACATCACCGCCCAGTGCCGAAAGTGAAGATGGCGTCACAATTGGAACGCCACAGAGACTTGTCCTGAAAAACGATTGGATGACCTCAAGGGGGGCTTCCTTATCAAACCATTTTTGAAGTGAGCCGCACAGGACTCGAACCTGTAACCGGCTGATTAAGAGTCAGCTGCTCTTCCAATTGAGCTAGCGGCCCAATGCAGTATTAAGTCTAGCAAACCTTGAGCCGTCACGCAACCCAGGCAGTGAGCTATTTAATACTCTCTGTTAGGTCCTGACGGGTGGTCATGGCGGCAACTTTGTCCAGGAATTCCTTCAGTGTGGCGCTTTGACTTCTTAGCTTCTTTAACTCAAGTCCGATGGGGCTAATAGAGGTTGGGCTATCAGCATAGGTGCCATAAAAGGCGAAATAGGCTTGATTCAGTTTTCTAATATAATAGCCCTTTGAGGCTAAATACTGCCGCTTCTGTTCCATAAATTCCTCAGCCTGTTCAATCTCTCCCTGGGCTAGGTAGTTGTCAACAGCTCTTCTTATGTTTCTCATCTCTCGGTTAAAGTCAAATTCTGAGCCTGCTATCTGAGTTTGATGGTCACCATTTTCATATTGAAGGTAATAATTTTCAACTACCATAGTGCCAATTTCCTGGCTAACCATACCGGCTAGGGTTTCATTCATGATGGCAATTTCGTAATTTCGGGACACACCAGTTGTATCTAGCAAGTATAGGAATCCCAGCGGTTTGAAAACCAGATACTGGTGCAGCCATTCCTCGGTCGCCGTATCAATGGTAAACTGGAGGCTAGCCTCATCAGTAACCAGGTTGGGGTAGGTTGCCCCCAAGCCACCAAGCTCCATCACCAGTGACGAGACGCCTAATTTATCGACCTCAGCTTCAATATCCTCTATTTCTTCCAGGCTCAGGCTCGGCAGCAGGATAATCTCCCTCATGCTTTCTATTCTGTCCCTGGGTGAAATCACCAGTAGGTGGGGTGGTTTTTCCAGTTTGAAATTTAGCGGTGGAAAGTTAATCCTTAACCCTATATATCTATCTACTGGATTGAAGATGCCCTGTTCCCCCAGGGTTTGCTTTATCTGCTTCTCTATTATCCCCTCCACCGTATCCTTTACCGCCATTTTCTGTTCCTGTAACATATTTAATTCAGCTTCAAGTGAAGCTAAGTCGCCCGGCTCATTGCCAGCATTGATGGCTTTAATTTCTGACTCCATGGTTTTTATCTGCTTGATGGTGGAGAAATACTCGGTAACTACTTGGACTTCGTCATCAATCTTTTGACGGCTACCGGAAATCCACTGATTTACTTCACGGGGTATAGCCCTGGATTCCCACTTGACAATACTGAAGCGGTATGGCTTCACTATTGAGTTTAGATGGGCATCAAAGTCCTGAGTAAAGGCACAACTCCCACCGAGCAAACAAAGTGATAATAAGCTGGCTGTGACAATTAACCTTATTTTCAATTGCTTAAAATATTCCCCGGATTGTGAAAATGATAACTAACTGATTTTAGGTTAAGACAGGGACTAAGATCAGGCTCAAGAATAAAAAAATCTTGACCTCTATCTACATATAAGGGTTAAGGATTAGTCCACCCTGGCGGCAATTTTAGCTAGCTCCCAGGAATACTCATAAAGGTGCAAGCCTTTACTCATGGCAATAATCTCGCCATCGTCAACCCCTATCTCGCTGGCCATATACTCCTTTAGAAGCTGAATGGCGGCTAGGTTGGAGGGAAAGCCAGCCCACAAGTCCCACGACCGGAAATAGGCGACAAAATTGAGCCTATTATCACGAATTCGGGTATCTATTGCTCTCAGGCATGGCGGGTCAGGAAGTTTAAGGGACTGGTCATCGCCCACTGCCATAAAAGCCTGATTGGTATTATAGCCGTCTTCTTTATACATCCTGATTACTTCAGGAATCTGCTTCTCCAGATACTGACCGTAGGTATACTGCTCTCTTTCATCTTTATGGGCGGTCATAAGATAGGGAAGATAGCTTTCTATATACTCCATAGTGCTCGGTGGTGGCACACCCTGGGGCACATCGGGAACTAAAGGTCTTGCCCCCGGCTTCTTGATTTGGATGACGGCAAAGTCAAGCTCTTTCCGACGCTGACCGGCGTAGCTTCCCCGGTCAATCTTATACTCAGAGCCTTCAGCCAAAATCTTACGCAGGCAGAGGAACCACGCCTCAGAAAGGTCTCTAGCTTCAATTACCGAAATTTTCATAATACCAATCGGCTAAGCGGTCTTCCTCATCTCCTCCAGTTCTTTATTTACCTCCTTTAGCTCAGTCTCTAGCTCCTGTTTATATTCCTCAAGCATAATTATTCGTCAACCTTACCCTGTTTATCGCTCCTTTTTGAAGATAGCGAAGAACCTGTCCTCGTACTCCTCAAACAAGCCCCAGCGGTCAAGCTCCTCCTTTAGCTGGCGAGGTTCACTCTCACCCCTTGAAACCTTCCTGAAAAGCTCATCAATCCTTACCCTGGCATCAACCGGAATACCACTAGCGTCGGTATCCAGAAGTCCTCTAGCCCCCATTTGCGATAGGTTATCGCGCAGGGAGCTCTTGGTCATTTCATAAATAAACTTCATCAACGACACATCCCAAAGTTCATCCTCACCCTTAATAATAGAGGTTAGGGGGTCAGCCCGCTTATCAATCTCAGTATTTAGCTTATCTACCACTGAGAGCAAGTCTTCAGACACAATGGTGAGCTCTTTAGGCTCATTCCGGTAGCTATAAAATAGCCCGGGGGCATTAGGACCGTGAGTTCTCATTAGCGTATCAAAATATCGTTTAGCCTCGGAACTAAACCCTTCAAGTCGGGAGAGATAATAGGGGGTTACAATCCTTGGCCTCTCGGCAATTACTCTCCCCTCTCTAACCACAGTCTCAGCAACATTCTTTATCAGCTCGGCGTAGGCAGGTTTGGTAACTAGATAGTAGTATATATTGGTGGTGCCGAAAGTGGCTAAGCTCTGCTTGGGTGGCCTTAGTATCTCAGTGTGCCTAACTGCGTCTCTAATCCTTTCGTCATCAATATCCATTAGATTACACTCAACCTTCCTTCAATACCTGACCTCTAAGACCGGCTCGCTGACGGAAGGCTCGCCTTATTTTGGAAATATTCACCGGCATAACCACCCTTATTTCACTATTTGGGCACCATAGCTCCTCACGCCCAGGGTCATGGGCGACATCTACCCTCTCCCCCTCAATCTCAGTATAGACATGGGGACTAGCCAAACGAACATTACGCCATTTCTTAATCGGCACTATGGCTATACAGCAAATCAAATCAGCCCTCATTCCCAGCTCCTCTGCCTTAGCTTTTATCCGCAACGACTTTTTGATACAATTATTCCTGAGCAGAGAATAAGGTTGCCTATATACGGCGTCTATAAAAGCTGATAATTCGTCATTCATTACGCACCTAAGATATAGCTGATAGCTCCTGCTTGTATTCATCCAAAAGCTTAATGTATTGTGAATCTAGCTGAGTCTTTATCTTGCGCCACTCTTCTTGGAACTGGGGCTGGCTTTCCACATCTATCTTAATTCCCACCAACGAGCCCAACTGCTGCAGAAGAGCCTGCTTTATCTTAGCCTCAAATTCAGCCTTGACTGATTCATAAGCCTGCTTTCTCTGCTGCTCACCCTCCCCTACATAGTGGTCGAAGATGCGCCTCATCTTGCTGTAAACATTTTCCACACTGGCTTTATCGCTCTTAACCGTCTTTAGACCATCCATTGCCCTTCTATTGTTTCTTTTAGCTAAATTACTATGGGGTAGGTTGATATTTCTGATTAGTATATCAGTGATTCCTTCTATAATATATTTTTTTATATTATCCTCATACTGGCTCAGCTCAACCACCAAGTTACAGTCTTGTTTAATATATCTGGCAGCCAGCCTTTCCCCTTCGGGGACATATTTCCATTTCAGGCGCTCCTCATCAGTCGCCTTGCCTATCTTTTCCGCCTTCTCCATAGCTATCTCAAGAGCACTCTTTATCTCGCCCATCTAATTCCTCCGACTATGCTGCGATACTTTAAATTACCCTCTGTTAAATTATACTATATAGCCCCAAAAGCTCAAAGTTCTCCAAAAGACTATTTATCTACCCCACCCTCTTTAGATTTTTATTAGGTAATCCTATCCCCTTAATCCCCTTCCCCTTCCGTCTGATGTGTCATTGCGAGCCGAAGGCGAAGCAATCTCGTCTTTATCTCTTAGTTTGCTTCGTCGCTCCGCTCCTCGCAACGACATACCTTCTATCACTCCCCCGCAATGACTTTTATGTTCCAAGAGAGGGGGAATTGTTATGTAAGAGGGGCGAAGCCCCTCTCTTACTTACGCTCCCCCTTCCCCTTATTAAGGGGAAGGGGGATAAAGCGGGTTCCCAGGAAAATCTTCGATTTTCCTGGGTGCTTAATGGGGGATGGGGTTGATAGATATTCTCTATAGTTTATGTCTCTCATAGTAAATGGTATAATCTATCTGTAATGGAGAAGGAGTTTGAAGTCGTAGACCATACCGCTGACGTTGTCATTAAAGCCTATGGTGACAGCCTGAACCAGGCGTTTGCCAATGCGGCTAAAGCCTTGTTCAGCCTGATAACTGAGCTTGATAATGTAGACGAGGTCGTCTATCGAGATATAGAGTTAATAGCCCCTGACCAAGAAAGCCTGCTGGTACAGTGGCTAAACGAGCTCATTTATCTATTTGATACTGAGAATATTATTTTTAAGAGGTTTGATATTAGTCAGCTTGGTAGTACCCAGCTTAAAGCTAGAAGCTATGGAGAGAAGGTAGATAGTGCCAGACATAAGCTAAAAACAGGGGTTAAAGCCGCCACCTACCATATGCTGAAGGTTGACAAAACCAATGGTTGCCAGGTCCAGGTATTATTTGATATTTAGCGGAGGTAAAAAATGCCAGCGCCTTGGCAAGAAGTACTAAAGAAGATAGATGACTACCGGTGGGAGATTCCCAAAAGCTATAAAGCGGGTATGTTGGTGCCCGGTCTAATTTTTGCCAGTGAATCAATGCTCAACCATATCTGGCAAGACCAGGTTTTTCAACAAGTGGCTAATGTGGCTTTCCTACCGGGTATTGTTGACCATTCACTGGCTATGCCTGATATTCACTGGGGCTACGGCTTCCCTATCGGCGGGGTGGCTGCCACCAGGGTAAAGGACGGGGTAATATCACCCGGTGGCGTCGGCTTTGATATTAATTGCGGCGTCAGGCTACTACGAACAAATCTTACCGAAGAAGAGGTAAGACCTAAGATCGAGCCGCTAGTTGCCGAGCTTTATGCCAACGTTCCTTCGGGACTGGGTTCCGAAGGCAAGATAAGAGTAAGTGAAAAGGAGCTGAATGAAGTCCTGATAAAGGGCAGTCGGTGGGCATTGGAAAAGGGGTTTGGCGAAGCCGAGGATATTGTAGCTACTGAAGAGGCAGGCTGTCTCAAAGGGGCTAACCCGGATAAGATAAGTAGCAAAGCTAAAAAGCGAGGCATTCCCCAACTGGGGACCTTGGGTTCGGGTAATCATTTCCTGGAGGTGGAGGTAGTGGATGAAATCTATGACCATGATGTAGCTAAGGCTATGGGCATCAGTGACGTTGGTCAGGTGCTTATCTTGATCCATACCGGTTCCCGGGGCTTCGGCCATCAGGTCTGTACCGATTATGTAGGGTTGCTTGGTGAAGCCGTAAAAAGATATGGCATCAGCCTGCCTGACCGCCAGCTGGCTTGTGCCCCGGTAAACTCAGCCGAGGGACAGGACTACCTCCAGGCTATGGCCTGTGCCGCTAACTATGCCTGGACTAACCGACAGTGCATCACTCACTGGGTTAGAGAGTCTCTGGTTAAGGTCCTGGGTAAGAGCCGGAGGGAACTGGGGCTGGAGCAGATTTATGACGTATGCCATAACATTGCCAAGATAGAGGAATACACCGTTGATGGTAAGAAACAAAAGCTTTGTGTTCACCGTAAGGGAGCAACTAGAGCCTTCCCTGCCGGATACCCTGATGTCCCTGATATCTACCGGGATATAGGTCAGCCGGTTCTTATTCCCGGGGATATGGGGCGCTGCTCCTACATAGCCGTGGGCACAGAAACAGCAATGAAGGAGTCTTTTGGCTCCACCTGCCATGGTGCGGGCAGGGTGCAGAGCCGGGCTGCCGCCAGGCGCAGCCTCAGGGGGGCTGATGTTGCCCGAGCATTGAGAGCCAAGGGGATTACGGTTAAGGCAGGTAGTATGAGTTCACTGGCTGAGGAAGCCTCTGAAGCCTACAAGGATGTAACCGAGGTGGTTGAGGTAACTCATAAGGCAGGCATCTCTCGTAAGGTAGCCAGGGCAATACCCATGGGTGTAATTAAGGGGTAGAAGAATGTATTTCAAAAATGTTATTGATGCCATAGGGCATACTCCATTAGTAGAAATGGCTCAGATGAGCCTGAATAAAAAGGTCAAAATTCTGGCTAAGCTGGAGGGGCAAAACGTGGGGGGGAGTGCCAGTATCAAAGACCGAGTGGCTAAATATATGCTAGAAAAGGCGGAGCAGAGTGGGGAACTGACCAGGGGCAAGACTATCATTGAAGCCACCAGTGGCAATACCGGGATAGCTCTAGCCTGGCTGGGATATAAGAAGGGGTATAAGGTCACCATTGTTATGCCTGATAATATGAGCCTGGAGAGGCAGCAATTACTCAGAATCTTTGGTGCCGAGCTTATCCTTACCAAAGGCGCTTACGGGATGAGTGCGGCAATTGATACTGTCAAGGAGCTGGCAGCCCAAGACAAAAGATACTATATGCCCGACCAGTTTTCTAATCCAGCTAATCCACTGGCTCACTACGAGACTACCGGGGTTGAAATAATAGCCGATTTCCCCTACGACCGAATTGATGTCCTGATTGCTGGTATTGGCACCGGCGGGACTATAGTGGGCATTGCCCGCCGACTAAAAGAGAAGTATCCCAATATCAAGGTGATTGGTGTTGAACCGCCGCCTGACGATAGCATCCAGGGCTTAAGGTGTGCTGGTGGAGGTTACATTCCACCAATTCTGGATTTAAGCCTTATTACCGAAAGGACTGTTGTTACCAGCCAGCAGGCGGCTACAGTTACCAGACAGTTGCTGGATAAGGAAGGGATTTTTGCCGGGTTATCCTCAGGAGCTGTAGTCCATCAAGCCATCAAGGTTGCCCAGGAGATGGATGAGGGCAATATAGTAGTGGTATTGGCTGACGGGGGCTGGAAATACCTCAGTCTGGACTTTTGGAATAAAGCTGAGTAGATACGGGCTGTAATCAGCAAAGATAAAGAGGTCTTTTATCGAGGGGAGTTTAAGAGGGGCTCCGCCTCTCTTTTATAACTATTTCCCCTTCCCCTTATCAAGGGGAAGGGGATAAAGCGGGTTCCCAGGAAAATCGGAGATTTTTCTGGGTGCTTAAAGGGGGTGAGGTAGATAAATAATCTCAGTCAAATTCACCTGCCTTCACCAAGCCAAAAAGGTGGTATGTCGCTGGAGGAGGCTATTAGCCGAAGAAGGTCGGTAAGAGACTTTTCTCTAGAGCCTATCTCCCAGTCACAGCTATCCCAGATACTGTGGGCTGCCCAGGGTATCACCGAGACCAGATTGAAATCAAGAGCTATCCCCAGCGCTGGCGCTACCTATTCTCTGGAAATTTTTGTTGCTTGTGGTCGGAATGGTATTGAAGAAATAAGCGCTGGCATATATCACTACAACGTAGCTGACCACTCTCTAAGTCTGCACCACGAGGGAGACGTCCGATTAGACCTGGCCAGGGCAGCATTAGACGAGGCAATGATATACCAATCCCCGGTAGATATAATTATTTGCGCTCTATACCAGCGGACAACCCGACACTATGGTGACCGAGGGGAAAGGTATGTACATATAGAAGTAGGACACGCCGGGCAGAATATCTACCTTGAGGCTACCGCCCTGGGTCTGGCTACTGTAGCCATCGGTGCCTTTCATGATGAGCCGGTCAGAGAGGTTTTACGGCTGGATAAGCAATATAAGCCTCTCTACATCATGCCACTGGGCAGACCGGCTTGAAGTTAAGACTTAACCGGCGCCAAAACTCTACCTGATCTATCCTCGTTGTGGTCTTAATCTGGTTATTTCCCCTTCTTGATAAACGTCTTGTCCTGAGGATAAATTGACAAGCCCAAGTTTTAATATTATCATCTGGGAGATATGGCAAAAACAATTGAAGAAATAAACGAGAAGATACGACAGGGCAAGGCAGTAGTAGTTACCGCTGAAGAAATAATAGGCATGGTTAAAGACAAGGGTGTTAAGAAAGCCGCCGAGGAGGTAGATGTAGTTACTACTGGCACCTTCGGTCCAATGTGCTCATCTGGTGCCTATCTTAACATTGGACACTCTAAGCCGCGAATAAAGCTGGGTGGGGGCAGGGTTTATCTCAATGATGTCCCGGCTTACACGGGATTTGCCGCCGTAGACTTATATATAGGGGCTAATGCTCTTCCCGATGATGACCCCAGAAACAGAATCTACCCCGGCGAATTCAACTACGGTGGTGGGCATGTAATTGAAGAGCTTGTCGCCGGCAAGGATGTCAGATTGGTGGCTAGTGCCTATGGCACGGATTGCTACCCCAGGAAAAGGCTTGAAACCTGGATAAATATAAAGAACCTTAACAATGCAGTGCTGTTTAACATGAGGAACGCCTACCAGAATTATAATGTAGCGGTGAATCTATCTGATAGGACGATTTACACCTATATGGGGGTATTAAAACCTGGCTTGGGCAATGCTAACTTTTGTAGTGCCGGGCAGCTCTCGCCATTGCTTAACGACCCGTATTATAAGACCATTGGCATCGGCACCAAAATATTCCTGGGCGGTGGCATAGGCTATGTTGCCTGGCCAGGCACCCAGCATAACCCTAATGCCCCCCGCACTGGAAATGGAGTGCCTAGAGAAGGCGCTGGAACCCTGGCTGTAATAGGTGATTTGAAGCAGATGAAGCCACGATGGCTGATAGGAACCAGCATGCAAGGTTATGGTTGCAACATAACTGTGGGCATTGGAGTCCCCATCCCTGTACTCTCTGAAGAAATCTTACGATATACCGCGGTAAGTGATGATGGAATTCTTGCCCCGGTGGTAGATTACTCAGAGGCATATCCCCAGCTGAGGCCAGATACCCTGGGTGAGGTCAGTTATGCTCAGTTAAAGAGCGGGAAAATAATAGTTAAGGGTAAGGAGGTACCTACCGCTTCCTTATCCAGCTACTCCCGGGCGGTGGAAATTGCCGCCATTCTAAAAGAGTGGATACTGAGTGGCAAATTCCTGTTAACTGAACCGGTAGCGCCGCTGCCTACTGTTGGCTCGGATATAGTCCTCAAACCGCTCAAGGAGCGTCCGATAGAGGAGTAAAATGGCTGTTTCTAAAAGAATTGTGCTGCATTTTCCCAAGCGGCTGGTAGAGCGTTCCATAGTCAGCCGGCTGGTCAAGGAGTATAACCTCGACTTTAACATTTTAAAGGCTTCGGTTACCCCCGATGAGGAAGGCCTGATGGTATTGGAGTTGAGCGGGAAACAAGCCGACTATGATAGAGGTATCAGGTATTTAGCTGAGACCGGGGTGAGAATTCAATCGCTGAGCCAGGATGTTACTCGTAATGAGGAAAGGTGCACTCATTGTGGTGCCTGTATAAC
>JAUWIC010000032.1 GCA_030605575.1 Dehalococcoidia bacterium | reverse complement strand
TCGACACATTGTTATCTGTAATGGTGCAGTGATCCACATCAGTTCCAAAAAGCACCTCTAAGCCTTCAGCCTCTAACCCGGCATATAGATTTTCAGCGGCTGTTGCCACCTGAGGATTTTCCAGGTGTAAGGGGCAGAGATAGATATGATACGGAGCGATAGACATCGACCAGATAATGCCCTTATCGTCATGATTTTGCTCTACGGCGGCAGCCAGTAACCTGCCCAGACCAATGCCGTAGCACCCCATGACTATGGGGTGAGACACACCATTAGAGTCAACGAAGAAAGCACCTAATTTCTGGCTAAGGAAGGTGCCCAGCTTGAAGATATGCCCCACCTCAATGCCGCGGCTAAATGACAATTTGTGGCCACACTTGGGGCATCCCTCCCCAGCCCTAGCCCGGGCGATATCGGTTACGAGGGCAACCTTAAAATCTCGGGGATAATTGACATTTCTAAAATGGGTGTCAGGCTTATTAGCCCCGGCAATGAAGTTGGTGCCTGAGGTTATAGAATCATCGGCAAGAACCCTGATGCCACTCATACCTATAGGCGAGGCTGAGCCAGCTACTATCCCGGCTTCCTTCACCTCAGCTTCCGAAGCCAGGCGGAGTTCAAAGCAGTGCAGAGTGTTTTTTAACTTCACCTCGTTTATCTCAATGTCACCTCTGATAACGGCGAAAATTAGCTCGGCATCGGCGACATAGAATACTGCTTTAAGGGTGTGATTTTGGGGCACCTTCAGGAAGTTGGCTAGCTCCTCAATGGTGGTGATGCCTGGGGTGTCCACCTCTTCCAGGGGCAGGGGCTTCTCATCGGCTAATTTGGCTTTAATGCTCTGGGCCTTCTCCACATTAGCTGAGTAGCCACAATTTTGACAATAAATAATCTCATCCTCGCCAGTTTCAGTAATAACCATAAACTCGTGGGAGTCCTTGCCCCCAATAGCACCACTATCGGCTTCAACCAGCAGGGTAGGGAGTCCGCAGCGAGTATAGATATTCTGATACGCCTGGAGCATCTTATCATAGCTCTGGCTTAGTCCTTCTTCATCGCAATCAAAGCTGTAGAGGTCTTTCATAGTGAACTCGCGGACTCGCACTAGTCCGGCTCTGGGACGGGGCTCATCGCGAAACTTGGTCTGGATTTGATATAGAAGCAGGGGCAGGTCGCGGTAGCTCTGAACATTGTAGCTGACCAGTTGGGTAATGACCTCTTCGTGGGTCGGTCCCAGGGCTAGTTTGCGGTCTCGGCGGTCGGAGAGGGTAAATAGCCCTTTGCCAAAAGCCAGGTCTCGCCCGGTCTCCTGCCACAGCTCAAGGGGCTGGAGGACGGGGAGCATTAGCTCCTGTCCCCCGGCGGCATTCATCTCCTCCCGGATTATGTTCTCTATCCTTTTAAGTACCCGCCAGGCTAAAGGTAGATAGGAATAGACCCCAGCCGCTACCTGATGTATCATCCCGGCTTTTAGTAGTAGCCGGTGGCTGACTGTCTCTGCCTCAGCCGGCACCTCTCTCTGTGTCTTACCAAATAGCTTTGATATACGCACTCTACTAATTGGCCTATCTAGTTATGTTCCTGGACTTACCAATTTTGGACAAATTGGACATCACTATCAGCAAAGGCAAGTATAAAGAAGATAGCTCAAACTCTTAATTCGCCTCAGGCAAGAGTCATTGCCGCCCGGTTAGGGCTAGGCAAATTCTTTCCTGCCCATTGCCACAAATATAATAGCCAGTATGCCTAGAGGAACGACGGGAAACAGAGCACAGATAGCGCCGGTAAGTGCAAACCCCCAGGCTCTCCTTCTCATGGCGTAGATACCACCGATTAGGGCTACTATTCCGAGGCCGATTAACGGAGCACCGATGGCACCAAGCATTCCCATTCCTGTAAGTGCGCCATAAAGCGCAGCTCCGCTAGCTACAGAAGCGCCGACACCAATACCGACAATGCCACCAATTATAGTTAAGATACCAGCCGCTTTTACCATTTGTTACCTCCTTATTCTTTAATATAATAGTTATTGGGCAAATTAATAGATTTTAGTCCATGCTGCTCACCTTCTTTATATTTATTAGGCTACGGTGAAGCTAGAGATAGCTCCCAACTATTTAACCATATTAAAACGCTTTATTCTAGTAGGGCTAGTCAAATTCCTTCTTGCCCAGTGACACAAATATGATAGCCAGTATCCCTAGTATCCCGGGGAGGGATAGAATAGAACCAGCCAGCGCCAGCCCCCACCTCTTCCTCTTAATGGCATTTATGCCACCGACCAGGGCTACTATCCCAAAAGCAAGCAACACAATGCCAATCGCCATCAAAGCAGTTGACGACATACCAAGTATCCTGGTAAGTATTGCTTGAAGGTCAATCGCCTCAGGTCCGTACACTCTAGCCCACTCTTCTATCCGACTACTCCAGTCCAGGCCACCTAGTACACCTACCCATCTGCCGGCAACAATCACCCCAATCCCCAACGCAATACGCATAGACCCCTCAATTATAGTCAAGATGCCGGCCGTTGTTGGCTTCCATGTTCTCTCCATTTGTCACCCTCCTTATTTAAAGTTGTTTATCCCCCTCTCCATGATATGGATATATATTCCTATCATGAGGGGGAGAGGTGATTTATGAAGGGGCGGAGCCCCTTCAAACTTCCCCTGCGCATAGAGTAACTAGCTTCTTCATTTTGCCTTCGCTTGGATATGGATAGGGAGCGTAGCTATTAGCTCCCTGTCATTAAGATTTTTGCCCATATAAACCTCGACCTTATACTCACCTGGAACTACATCATCTGGAACTTCAAATATTGGGTAAATTGAGCCGTTTTCATCGGCTTCACAGTAGGCTTGTATGCCCACATTACTATCACTTGCTTGGTACTTGAAGTCAACCCATACCTTTTGATTCGGTTTGAAGTTTAAGCCCGAGACCATGAAAGAAGAACCAGCCTCAACGATATTGGACTCAACCATAATAGTCAGGCTGGGTGTTGTTGCTGGCTGCGGCTGTTCCCGACACCCGACTGCTAAGGCTACTACTAACAGAGCCATTAGAGCTATAGCGCATAGAACAATCGGTTTTTTCATTCCTTTAAGCTCCTATAATCCTTACCTAATCATCTCCTCCACCTCTTTCATTAAAGCTATCACAAAATCCTTTTCCTGAATAGTAGCAATCTTTTTGCCTTTTTTGAACAGGACGGCTTTGCCTTTGCCGCAGGCAATACCCACATCAGCGTCTTTGGCTTCGCCGGGTCCGTTGACCTCACAGCCCATCACCGCTACCTTTATCGGCTTGTCAATCTTTGATAGCCTGGCCTCTACCTCCTCGGCTAGTTTTACAATATCAACCTCAGCTCGACCACAGGAGGGGCAGCTAACCAGAATCGGACCGTGCTGGCGCAAGTTCAAGCTTTTTAGAATTTCATAGGCAGCAATTACCTCTTCCCTGGGGTGGGCGCTTAGTGAGACCCGGATGGTATCACCGATACCCTGGTAGAGAAGGGTACCGATGCCCACCGTGCTCCGAATAATGCCCCGTCGTGGGGTGCCGGCTTCGGTAATACCTATATGTAGGGGGTAGGGTATCTTGGGGGCAATGTCTTGATAGGCGTCAATGGTCGTCGGGACATCAAAGGCTTTAAGTGAGACCTTAATCAGGTCGAAGTCAAGACTCTCCAGCAAGCCTATCTGCTGTAGGGCGGCGTCAACCATCTGCTCAGCCAGGGTCAAGTTGGGGTTGGTAGTTCTGGGCAGGCTGCCGGCGTTGACCCCAATGCGGATGGGAACATTCCTCTCTTTAGCTGCCTGGACTATGACGGAGACTTTTTGGGGCTGGCTGATATTGCCCGGATTTAAGCGTAGCCCATCAGCCCCGGCTTCCAGTGCCAGTAAAGCCAGCCGGTAATCAAAGTGAATATCAGCAATTATCGGTAGGGAAACGCCCCCTTTTATATCTCGTATCGCCCTGGCGGCTTCAGCATCAGGCACCGCCACTCGGACTAGCTGGCAATCACAATCCTCAAGCTCCTTGATTTGGGCAATAGTTGACATAACATCTTTGGTATCGGTTTTAGTCATTGACTGCACCACGATTGGGGCATTACCGCCGACAGTTACATTGCCAATCTGAATCGGTTTACTGACTCGTCTGGGGTTCATGGTATCAGGCTGCCTCCGCTGATGATGCGTATAATATCATGGTAGGTGATTACTATAATGGCGGCTATGAGGGCAGCAAAGCCAATAAAGTGCACCAATCTCTCTGTCTTCGGTGCCACGCGTTTGCCCCGGCGGGCCCCTTCCAGGAGGACAAATACAATTCTGCCACCATCCAGGGCGGGGAGGGGGAAGATATTGATTAGCGCCAGGTTTATGCTGAGAAAGGCAGCAAATTCCAGTAATGGGCTAATTCCAGCCTTAGCCACCTCGCCGGTGATTTGAGCAATCCCTACTGGTCCGGCCACTTCAAAAGGCGTTGCCCCGGTAACCATACCAATTATCCCATTCTTGAACAGGACGAAGGTTTCCATACATGATGACACAGCTAAAGGTGCGGCTCGCCAGGCAGGTTCACTTTGACGAACAATGGTGGCGTCTATCAGTCTAACCGTAATCCCCATTGCCCCCTGACCCTCTGGAGGCCTCCATCTGGGTACTACTTGAACACTCTCGGTAGTTGAGTCGCTATGCTGGACAACTATGGTAGCCTCCTTACCCAGGTTAAGCTGAATATAGCGCTGCAGGTCACCAATATTGCGCATCGGCCTTTGGTTGAAGCTGAGGAGTGTATCTCCGGGTTCAATGCCAGCCGTGGCTGCCGGGGAACTATCGGCTACTTCTTCAATCAACAATTGCCCAACGACTACGTTATGGGGAACCATAAAGGCAATTGAGAACAGGAGAAGAGGCAGGATGACATTCATTAGTGAACCAGCGCTGAGGATCAAAAGCCTGGTGCCAATGCGCTTGTTAGCCAAACTTCCTGGTACCTTGGGGTCTTCTTCCCCAGCCATTTTGGTGAATCCGCCTAACGGTATAGCGTTTAGTGAATATACCGTTTCTCCTCGTTTTACCGATAATACTCGCGGGGGAAAGCCGAGACCAAACTCGTCCACTCTTACCCTGGATGCTTTGGCAGCAATAAAATGTCCCAGCTCGTGGGCAATGATAAGTACGACCAGAATACCGACAAAGGCACCTATGGTCGTTAGCATGGATTATCTCCAGTAGCCAGCTGCGACACTTTCTGTCTAGCCCAGGTATCGGCGGCTATGATTTCATCCAGGGTAGGGTAGGGGATGGATTGATGCTGTTCCAATACCTTTTCTACAAGGTTAGCTATATCAATAAACTTGACCTTTTGCGCCAGGAAAAGTTCAACCGCTACCTCATCAGCACCACAGAGTACTGCCGGGTAGGTCCCTCCCTTCCTGCCCGCCTCAATAGCTAATTTAAGGCAGGGGAGGGTATCAAGGTCAGGTGGCTCAAAGGTCAGGTCTTTAATATTGCTCCAGTCAAGCCTGGGAAGTTGAGGATTAGGCAGGCGTTCAGGGTAAGACAGGGCATATTGAATGGGCAGACGCATATCAGGGTAACTTAACTGGGCTTTGATTGAGCCATCTATGAATTCTACCATGGAGTGGATAATACTCTGGGGATGGATTAGAACCTTAATATTGTCCAGGGGCATGTCAAATAGCCAGCGGGCTTCAATGACCTCAAGCCCTTTATTCATCAGGGTGGCTGAGTCAATGGTAACCTTTTTCCCCATCTGCCACGAGGGGTGGCTTAGAGCTTGCTCAACGGTGACCCCGCTTAGCTCGGCTGGTGAATAATGGAGGAAAGGACCTCCTGAGGCAGTCAGAGTAAGCTGAGTTGCTGGCTGTGTTTCTCCATTGAGGCATTGCCATATCGCACTATGCTCACTATCAATAGGCAGAATCCGGGCTTCATTCAGCTTTGCCTCATTGGTGATAATCTCACCCGCCATAACTAATGATTCCTTGTTAGCCAGGGCGACACTCTTACCGGCTTTTACCGCAGCCAGTGTCGGGCTTAGCCCGGCTCTGCCCGAGGTAGCTATAATAACAGTGTCCACCTGAGGATGCCGGGCAATGTCTTCCAGGGTTAGGAATTCATATTCAGTATTAGTCAGGCGAGCCAGTGCCTCCCTATCCTGAAAATAGACAAACCTTGGTTTAAACTCGTTGATTTGCTTGGCCAGTAAATCGACGTTCTTTCCCCCGGCTAACCCAACTATATGAAACCTGTGGGGTAAGGCGCGGACTACCTCGAGAGTTTGCTGACCTATAGAGCCGGTTGAACCCAGAACAGCCAGTTGCTTGATCATATTGCCCATATCACATAATAGTATACCACTATGCCGGCAAAGATAATGCTGTCCATTCGGTCAAGGATACCCCCATGTCCTGGCAGTAGAGTGCCTGAGTCTTTTACCCCCATATTGCGTTTAAGTAGGGATTCTACCAGGTCGCCAACCTGACCAAAAATACTGACCAGTACGCTCAAGCCTATTACCTGCCAGTAGACTAGGGGCAAGCGGAAAGGGGTCGGGGTAAAGAATAATATGCTCATTATGATAGCCCCAACTATTCCACCCATAGTCCCTTCCCAGGTTTTGCCAGGGCTGATATTTGGGGCGAGTTTATGCCTGCCCAGTTTTCCACCAATGAAGAAGGCAGCAGTATCAGAAGCCCAGGTGGTAAACAGAGCTAGGAATACCCAATTTCTGCCACCATCTAGACCCCTTAATGCCACCAGATAGCTTAACAGCCAGCCTACATAGAGGATGCCAGCTATTGTCCACCCCCAGGTAGTAAAAGCCTCCTCTTTTTGTCGGCGTGATAGCAGCCCGATTAGAGGTAGCACCACGGCTGAGGTCAATAAAAGCGGTGTAACTAAGCTAGGATTAAAGTGGGGTTCAAGCCTAGCTAGTAGCTCTGAATTACGACTGAGAATGAATAGTGCCGTCCAGATTAGCCCGAAGTAGGTAAATGGTGGTGCTTTTGAGATAGCCACCATCCTGTAGAATTCAAGGGCAGCCAGGACTCCGAAGACGACCATTAATGCGGTAAATCCCGCCTCCCCACCGAACCAGACGACAATTATCAAGAGGGGGACGAACCAGAGGGAAGTTATGATTCTTTTCTTGAGCATAGGGTTACTAAACAATCGCGGTTATAATCCACCAAAGCGCCTTTGCCTCTGGCAATAAGATAATAACGCTTTCCCAATCTCTTTTTCATCAAAGTCCGGCCATAGAACATCGGTGAAGTAGTACTCGCTATAAGCTGCTTGCCATATTAGGAAATTACTTATACGGACTTCACCGCCAGTGCGGATGATTAAGTCAACATCAGGTAACCCGGTGGTATAAAGGTAATTATTAAATAATTTTTCATCTATGCTTTGAGGTGAGATGCCTTCAGCTATAATGCGGCGTACGGCATCTAAAATCTCACCACGACCTCCGTAGTTGAAGGCGAGGCTAAGTGTCATCCCGGTATTGTTTTTGGTTAACTCCGTGGCTCTATTTATGGCTAGCTGTAGACCTGGCGGGAGTCCCTGGAGACGACCGAGGTGGCGAATCTTAATGCCCGCTTTATGAAAGTCTGAGGCCTCTTTGTCCACTGCCTCTTCTAAGAGACGGAACAAACCCATAACTTCATCTTGGGGGCGATTCCAGTTTTCGGTCGAGAAGCCGTAAAGCGTTACATACTTTATCTGGTATTGATTAAGGCACCTGATTGCCGAGCGTACACTTTCCAGCCCGGCTAGATACCCCTCAAACTTGGGTAATCCACGCCGTTCTGCCCACCTACCATTACCATCCACAATAATAGCTATGTGGTTGGGAAAGCGCCCCCCTTTTTCTTTAGCTAGCCAGACAGCTTCTATTTTACCACTCAATATTAGATACTAAGCCTCTCTTAACTTGGGCTATACTTCCCTGAGTTTTACTTCTTTATCTCGGCCAGCTTGCTCAGCATCAGCTATGAAGCTATCAGTAAGCTTTTGTAGCTGGTCTAGGGCACGCTTAAGCTCATCCTGAGATATATCCTTATTCTTCTCTAACCCCTTTAGTTCATCCATAGCCTCGCGCCTCAGGTTGCGTATTACTATCTTTTCCTTTTCCACTCTGCCTCGTGCTACCTTAATTAGCTCCTGTCTCCGTTCTTCACTCAGTGGCGGGATATTTATCCGAATTACACTCCCGTCACTGGTCGGGTTTAGCCCCAGGTCAGAGGTTAGGATAGCTTTCTCAATACTGCGTATACTACTTTTATCCCAGGGCTGGACGACGAGCAGCCTTACTCCAGGCGCCGAAATGCTGGCCAGTTGATTAAGCGGGGTAGGAACACCGGCATATTCTACCTTAATATGCTCGATTAGGGCTGAGGTAGCGTGTCCAGTGCGAATGGTAGCTAGTTCTCTCTTCAAGACCTCAATAGAGGTTCGCATCTTTTCTTCAGTATTCCACAAAATGCGGCTAACCATTTTCCTACCCGCTGAATACCAGGGTGCCAATAGGTTCACCGATTATAGCACGCTCAATACTGCGTGGAGCTAGTAGGTCAAAAACGATTATAGGCAGCTCGTTTTCTAGACAGAGGGAGAGAGCGGTAGCATCCATTACCTGCAAGCGCATATTTAATGCTTCAAGGTGGGTCAGCTTGTCAAACTTCTGGGCGGTGGGGTTCTTGCTTGGGTCAGCACTATAGATGCCATCAACATTATTCTTGGTCATAAGTAGGACTTCGGCTTCAATCTCTATGGCTCGTAAGGCAGATGCAGTGTCAGTGGTCATATATGGGTTGCCAGTGCCTCCGGCGAAAATAACCGCTCTACCTTTCTCCAGGTGGCGAATAGCGCGGCGTCTAATGTAAGGCTCGGCTACCTGTTGAATACCTATAGCTGACTGGACTCTGGTAACTATTCCTTGCCTCTCCAGCGCATCCTGGAGAGCTAGGGCATTTATCACTGTGGCTAACATCCCGGCATAATCAGCAGTGACTCTATCCATTCCCTCCCGCTCAGCCTTAGCCCCACGCCAGATGTTACCACCACCGACAACAATACCTACACCCACCCCCATCTCTATCACCTGCTTAACCTGTTGGGCTATCATGGTGAGGGTAGGGGAATCAATACCATAATCAGCCTTACCACTGAAAGCCTCACCACTAAGTTTGAGCAGAACCCGCTTATACTTGGTAGTGGTCATCCTGTTACTACCCATTTACCCAGATTTACCCAATTCAAATCTGGCAAATCTATTTACTTTGATATTCTCGCCTACCCTGGCAATAGTTTCCGTAATAATATCTTGAACCGTCTTGGCAGGGTCCTTAATGTAAGGCTGGAGAAGCAGGCAGGATGCCTCAGTCGGTTCAATATCAGAGGTGGGGGCGTCATCAACTGAGATAAATCGGGGGGACACGGCGGCTACTTGCATCGCCAAATTGTGAGCCAGTTCCTTGAACTCGTCAGTACGAGCCACAAAATCAGTTTCGCAGTTGACTTCAACCATGGCTCCAATGCGCCCACCGGTGTGGATATAGGCTTCAATCACCCCCTCGGTGGTCGCACGTTTTGCCTTTTCTTGTGCCTCAAGGAAGCCTTTCTGTTTCAGAATCTGGAGCGCCTTTTCCATATCTCCTTCTGTCTCAAGGAGGGCATTTCTACAATCCATAACCCCGGCTCCAGACTGGTTCCTTAGCTCCTTTACGTTGACTGCTGGAATCTTCAATCTCTCCCCCGTTTTACTCGTCAGGAGTAAAAATAACCGGTTCGGTAGCTTCGGCAACCTCAAGCTCCTCTAAGCCCTCTTCGCCTGCTTCCTCGGTTGGGGCCAATGCCTCGCCAGTTTTACCCTCTATCACGGCATCAGCAATACAGCTACACATCAACTTGACGGCTTTAATCGCATCATCATTGGCTGGAATAGGGTAGTCAATGTCAGTAGGGTTACAATTGGTATCGACAATAGCTACCACTGGTATTCCTACACGCCTGGCTTCAGCTAGAGCAATCCTTTCCTTTATGACGTCAACAATGAACACCGCCGATGGTAGGCTGGTCATCTCTTTGAGACCACCTATCTGTCGGTTGAGGCGTAGAATTTCCTTCCCCAGCTTCAGGGCTTCCTTTTTGGGTAGGCGGTTAAGCTCACCTCTAGCTTGCTGGTCCTCCAAACGGACTAGATAGTCTATGCGGGTTTGGATAGTAGTAAAGTTAGTCAGCACCCCTCCCAGCCAGCGCTGGTTGACATAATACATATTACAGCGTTTAGCCTCCGTCTCTATAGTCTCTTGAGCCTGCTTTTTGGTGCCGACAAAAAGGATACTGCCACCCTCAGCCACCAGCTGCCGGATAAACTCACATGCCTGGTCTAACCTGCTGCTCGTCTGCTCAAGGTCAATGATATGGATACCATTGCGCCTGGTAAAGATGTAGCTCTTCATACGAGGATGCCAGTAGCTTGTCTGGTGCCCGAAGTGAGCCCCAGCCTCTAGAAGCTGCTTAATAGTAACTGTATTGGGCAATCTCAAACTCCTTCCAATTATCAAATAGTATAGCATACCCTTTGGTGTTCAGCAACAGAGTAACATATGACCTCAGCCCAGCGCTGGCTTGTTTACCGGGGTCATTGGTCAAGGACTGGTGGAGGTGACAAAATATATCATTAGGTTTATTATAAAGACAGGCAACGATTCAAGAAAACGTAGGAGCTAAAGATGCAAATTAGGAAAACATACCAAAGGGTAAACCCTGAGCTACTTTATGATGAGATAAGAGACTTTACTCTGAAGCTGGGAACGGTTATAGATAAGGCAAAACTGGAAACATACTCTTTGCCCGGTGACACATCAACGTTTATTTCTCGGGGCACGCTAACATTCAAGATTCAGAGTGAGTCAGGCAAAGGTAAAGAAGAATGTCTCAGGGTACATATCGTGGGCTCAGCCAAAAGTGAAACCAAAGTAATGTTTGATATCGATGAAGGGCTTTTCTCCCGGGAAAAGATTAATACTCTGCAAAATGACCTAAACTTCATTTTTGGCGCATACGAGGTAAAACGCCGCTAGCCTGATTCTAGTTGACATAAACTCCAAACCCCGTATAATCCAGGGGCTGACCACACTGAAAGCGTCAGCTTGACTCTAAAAACTGAAGGCAATATAATTTATCTCAAAGTAGCAATCCTTTTGTTTCCCGCTGTGGGCTCGTAGCTCAGTGGCAGAGCGGGCGGCTCATAACCGTCTGGTCGTAGGTTCGAATCCTGCCGAGCCCACTTTAATTTATGCTGAATTGGTTTAGGTTTTTAAAATTTTTGCTATATGGTAGGGGAGTGGCTTGAAAACCAGGCTTTAAACTCATTTTGCCTGTTTATCCGACATAACATATATAGTGCGCCCCAATTTCATTATAATATAACCACATTTACATAATATTTCAAGTTAAGGTACTAGCTTCTCTTTATTGACAACACCGTGCCTCATCGGTAAAATCTAAACATTAACTATATAAGGAGGTAAAGTAAATGGCCAGGGATCCAAGGGAAATATTCAACGAATTTCGTAGTGGGGCTAAGGCGTGGGGTGAGGTACATCCCGAGTGCATGCCGGCATTTACCGAATTAAGTAAAGCGGCGATGAAGCCGGGGGCGCTGGACTACAAGACCAAGGAGCTAATTGCGGCTGCGGTTGGTTTAGCTGCTCGCTGTGAGTACTGCATCGTGCACCATGTTTACGCAGCGCTTAAAGCTGGGGCTAGTCGCCAGGAGCTTATAGAGACAGGATGCGTCGCTAATCTTATGGGTGGCGGTCCGGTTGTAACCTACACGGCCACGCTGTTTCTTGATACCATTAATACCTTTGCCCCGGATTTCGAGAAAAAATAGTGTTATGTTAAGTTATAACCTGTCCCTTTTTCGGGATATCCCTCAGTAAAACCGGACTGATGAATATTCTTTATCCCGGGCAAAAAGGGGGGAAAGGAAAAGCAAAAATAAGGGGTGGCTTTCCTCTTACTACTTCAAAAGGTATCAAACCATTCAAAAGAATTTTTAGGGGCCTAGATTTTGATTACAGGGCGTCATTTTGGAGGTCTAAACCGGTTGAGCTATTTTGGTCAGGGTGCGGCTGATTAGCTCCAAAAGTTTAGTTAGTCCCCACTTTTTAGCCGCTGAGATTAGCACTGTATTTCTACTGTCGGGGTGAGACCGGTCGGAAAGGTAATTTAGGGCGGCTTGCTCATCCCAGGTCTGGTCGTGGTCAAGTAACAAATCAATTTTATTTAGCGCCGTAATTCGGGGTTTATCCGCCAGGTTGAGGTCGGTAAGAATATCCTCTACTGTTTGACATTGCTCGGCAGCATTATGACAAGTTAAATCAACTACATGAAGAAGCATACTGGCTTCGGCTAACTCCTCAAGGGTTGCCCTGAACGCAGTTATGATAGTCGGCGGTAACTTCCTGATAAAACCAACGGTGTCGGTCATTAAGACTATACTCTTATCAGGCAGGGTCAGGCGCCTGGTAGTTGGGTCTAAGGTAGCAAAGAGCTTGTCTTCGACAAATACATCAGCCTGACTGAGAGCATTGAGCAAGGTACTTTTACCACCATTGGTATAGCCTATTAAGGCTACTACGGGGATACCGCTCTTCCTGCGGTGCTGGCGATATAGCGCACGGTGTTTCCTTATTTCCTCAAGTCGCCCTTTCAAGTGATGTATTTTCTGGCGAATAAGGCGCTTATCAGTCTCAAGTTGTGACTCTCCGGGTCCCCTGGTACCAATGCCGCCGCCCAGCCTTTCCAGGTGACTCCACTGCCCGGCAAGGCGAGGCAGAAGGTATTGGTGCTGGGCCAGTTCTACCTGTAATTGACCTTCACGGGTTCGGGCCCGCTTGGTAAAAATATCTAAAATCAAGGCAGAACGGTCAATTACCTTTACCTGTAGAGCCTCCTCCAGGTTTCGTTGCTGCAGTGGCGAAAGCTCATCATCAAAAATTGCCACATTATAGTTAGTGCTGCTCCTTAGAGATGATAATTCGTCTAGCTTGCCTTTGCCCAGATAATGTGTTTTTGACGGTACCGGTAACCGCTGAGTGAGTTTCCCTACTACCTTAACCCCGGCCGTACCAGCCAGTTGAGCCAGCTCGTTTATTGAGTCCTCCACCAACCATCTATCGGCATTTCCTTTGGCGACTACGGCGACCAGGAATGCCTGTTCCGGGGGTGTTTGAGTGAGAGTTGTTCTTCTAGTAATGATAGCCCTCCATACTTTATGTCAAATTACCCCTTTGCCTTGAACCTGTTCTTATGGTCGCGCCATCCGGCTAGCCGTGACAAGCCCTTGACTAATGCCGCATTAGGGACAGTTAGCGATATCCGTACATAACCTTCGCCATTTTTGCCATAACCTGTCCCGGGCGTTACTACTACCCCCACCTGGTCTAAGATGTCATTAGCAAACTCCATAGAGGTATAGCCTTCAGGGATTTTAGCCCAGATATATAGCCCTGCCTTGGGCACTTGAGCCTGAAGCCCGATACTATTTAACATATCAATAACTAGGTCACGGCGTCTCTGGTAAATAGCATTGTGCTCTTGAATGCAATCTTGGGGTCCGGTTAAAGCCTCAATAGCGGCATATTGGATCGCCTGGGGAATCCCCGAATCTAAATTAGACTTGACCTTCTTCAGGGTATCTACCATGGTGGCATTACCGACCACCATCCCTATCCGCCACCCGGTCATATTGTAGCTCTTGGACAGGGAATGAAACTCCACGCCTATTTCTTTAGCTCCATCGGCCTGGATAAAGCTAACCGGCTGATAATCATCAAAGGCAACCTCAGAATATGGGGCATCATGGGCAACAGCCAAATTGTGCTGCTGAGCAAATTTTACCACCTTGTTGAAAAAATCAAGCTCAGCCACAGCCCCGGTAGGGTTATTAGGGTAGTTTAGCCATAAAAGTTTAGCCTGGTTCAGGACATCAGCCGGAATAGCCTCCAAATCGGGGAGAAAATTATTCTCCTCGGTAAGCGGCATATAATAAGGTTTGCCGCCGGCCAGGATGGTGCCCATTGAATATGGGGGATAGGCTGGGTCAGGTACCAGGGCAATATCATTATGGTCAATAAAGCATAAGGCAGTGTGGACAATGCCCTCTTTGGCACCAATAAGGGGTAGCACCTCTTTATCGGCATCAAGCGAAACATCAAAGCGCTTCTTATACCAGCCGGCTATAGCCTGGCGCAGTTCAGGTAAACCCTCAGTCTCCGGATAGCGGTGATTAGCCGGGTCTTGGGCTGCCTGACACAGCCTCTCAATTACATTAGGTGGTGTTGGAATGTCAGGGTCACCGATAGCAAAGCTAACTATGTCCTCACCCTTGGCTTTTTTCTCGGCAATCTTCTGACTAATTTCGACGAAAAGATAAGGTGGTAAGTTTTCGGTTCGTTTTGCCAATCTCATTTCATCTATACCTCTTCTGAGCGATTGTTTATTAACCTCATCCCCTGATAAAGACTTCAATCTGGCCATTCTCCGGTGAATACAATTTCGGCGGGACCACCAAGAAATATTTCCCCTACCCTATCCCACCCCACCGTCAATATACCGCCGGGGAGTTTTATATCCACTTTATTATCAATATAACCATTTAGTTGGGCGGCAACAGTTATAGCACAGGCGCCACTGCCACAAGCCAGGGTCTCCCCTACCCCCCTTTCCCAGACCCGAGCTTCTATCCGCTGTCGGTTGACTACCTTGGCTACCTCAAAGTTTATCCGGTTGGGAAATATTGACAGCCGCTCCACTTTTGACCCTATCCGGGACAACGGAAAATCGGATACCGACTCTTGACAAAAATAAACGGCATGTGGATTTCCTATAGAGGCGAAGTTCAGGAGCAGCTTTCTGTCCTCTACAGTAACAGTATAGCTCAGCATTGGTTTTATGTCAACTAACCCCCTATCACCCTCTGCTATTGCTACCGGGATGTCTTTGGCTTCAAGTTTTGGTGTCCCCATACTGACCCGAATTTTAGCCAGCTTGCCCTTTTCCCTGTGAATCTTGGCTTTCCTGATACCAGCTATCGTTTCGATTAATATCTCCTGAGCTTCAATATCAGCCAACCCCCTATTTACCACATATTTAGCCAGGCACCTTAATCCATTGCCGCAGGCTTCAGCCTCAGAGCCATCGGGGTTAAAGATGCGCATCCCGAAGTCAGCCATATCCGTCGGCAATAACAACAGCAGGCCGTCAGCACCGACGCCGAAGTGACGGTCACATAATGCCATGGCTACCGGTGACCAATTACGGTTGGTATCGCCGGTCTCCACCAGTATAAAATCATTCCCCGCCGCCTGTAGCTTGGTAAACTTCATCATTGCTTCTTATGTGCCTCTCTAAAGTTAGCCACTAGCCTTACCATTTCTGAACCCATGCTATCCTTTATATCAAACCACTTAATCCTATCGTCTTTCAACCGAAACCAGGCATATTGATGCCTGGCAACCCGGTGGGTTTCAAACTTGATTTGCGCTGTGGCAGCAGCTAAGGTTAGCTCACCTTTAAGAAACATGCCAATTTGCTTGTAGCCTATGCCCGACATAGCTGGTAGATTAAGGTCGTAGCCCATATTCACCAGCTTTTCTACTTCGGCTACCAGGCCCTGCTTTATCATCTGGTCAACCCTTAAGTCAATTCTACGGTATAGCTCTTCCCTGTCGGCGCTTAAACCTATTATCAGGGTATTAAAAGGTGGTGCCTTCTTATACTGAAGCTGGGAAGGAGGAGTCTTGGTGCCTCTATGCACCTCAAGGGCTCGTATAACACGGCGCACATTATGCCGGTCAATCCTCTGGGCGGCAATTGGGTCAACCTTCATCAGCTCGTGATAAAGCTTGTCCTTGCCGAACCTGGCTACCTTCTCCTCCAGGCTATGTCTGAATTCCAGATTGGGGGGGACTTGTGGTATTCCCCAGCCCTCTAACACTGACCATACATACTGCCCACTACCACCGACTAATAGGGCTAATTTGTCGCGCTGCTGAATGTCCTCGATAGCCCTGTAGGCTAGCTGTTGGTATTGAGCCAGGCTAAAGTCCTCGTCAGGATTAACTATATTTATCAGGTGGTGGGGAATAAGAGATAGCTCCTCCGGGCTAGGTTTAGCCGTGCCAATATCCATATAACGGTATACCTGTCGGCTATCAGCGCTTACCATCTCGCCATTAAGAGTCTGAGCCAGCTGGATAGCCAGCCGGCTCTTACCTACACCGGTAGGACCAACTACAGCCACTACCACTAGATGATTCATTTCAGGTTTCTATTTAGTAACCCCATCCCCTTTATATTTCCTTGGCAACCTACCCCCTTTATAAACGGCCTTTAATTTCTGAGGTCTGCTTGACAATGCTTAAAAACTGGGGCGCTTTCAGGCTGGCACCACCGACCAGGGCACCATCTATCTCGGGTTGGTTTATAAACTCGGCAGCATTATCAGCGGTAACGCTGCCACCATAGAGAATACGCATCTTCTGGGCAAGGTCTTCATTATATAACTGGGCGATGTTCTGGCGGATAAAACCGGTGGTCTTATTTGCCTGCCTGCCGGTAGCTGCCTTGCCGGTACCAATAGCCCAGATTGGCTCATAGGCTATAATCAAGTCAGCAGCAAAATCTATCCCGGCTAAAGATGACCTTAACTGCCCGGCTATTACCGCCTCGGTCCTGCCCGCCTCATTTTCCTCAGGTGATTCCCCGATACACAGAATGGGCTTCAGTTTAGCCCTTAGCGCTGCCTTGACCTTTTTATTGACAATCTCTCCCGTCTCATTAAAATACTGCCTGCGCTCAGAGTGTCCGATAATAACAAATTCACACAGGTCGGCGAGCATTAGCGGTGAAATCTCCCCGGTATAGGCGCCCTTTGCCTCAAAATATAGGTTTTGTGCCCCCAGTTTTATTGAGCTGCCCTTAATTAGCTCCCTTACCGTAATCAGGGAAATAAAGGGGGGGCAGATTACCTTGTCAACATTGGCTATCTCATCAAGCCCCGGGCGCATTTCATTAACCAGCTCTACGGCTTCACTTACCGTGGTATTCATCTTCCAGTTACCAGCAATCATCGGGATACGCATTTTGGTCTCCTAAAACGATTATATATCAACCTCACCCATGTGCTAATCTCCGTGAAGACCTATGAGGTAGATAGGGATGCTAAGAACGGATTTAAAGACGGTTATGTCCCTCTTCATTTTGCTAAACTTTGGTTCTCGATTCATTTCAACAATCTGAATCAGCACCTCTACACATTTCCGATTGTAGAGTTCCTGAACTCTCAGGAAATTCCTATGAACAGAATCAAGCAACGAACCACGCAGGTCAATTTCGACCAGGATACCCTGTTTAAAAGCATCGTGCTTATAATCAGTCTCCTTAAGCAAATTTACCTCGAGACTCCAACCCTTGCGTGCAAGCAGACCTTGGATTATGTGTACTGCTGGTGTGCCTAGTTCTGGGTAAACCTCGGTAATGACCTCATTTATCTCGTCAAGTATGCCCTTCACCTCAATAATTTTACCGGCCCCGTTGTAGTCAAAGCATTCAGACTTGGGAAACATTATCCCAAACTCCTTTAGATATTTGTTTAGGAACCTATCCCCTTCCCCTTGGTAAGGGGAATAGATTATGTAAGAGGGGCGAAGCCTCTCTTTAACTCTCCTAAGCACCGAATTTGGTTAGCTTGAGGGCATTAGCCATTGCCAGGAGCATTACCTGTGTGGCTGGGAATCGCCCCAGCCCGCCAGAAACGCATGCTGACTCGGAAAACTGGCTTACCCTATCGGGACGGCACCATTTGGAGTACAAAAGAATGGGCACCGGGTGCCAGCTGTGCCCTTTAAGCAGGGCTGGTGTTGAATGGTCACCGGTGACCACCAGGACATCAGGCTCCAGGCTCATTAGTTGGGATAGAGCGTTATCAACCTGCTCTATAATCCTGACCTTCCGGTCAAAGTCGCCGTCTTCACCAGCCGAGTCAGTTCCTTTTATGTGCAGGAAGAGGAAATCATAATTAGCGTAGTTGCGTTTCAGAGTTGCAAATTCATCTTCAATGCTGGTCCCAGTCTCCAGGACCTCCATGCCAACTAGCTTAGCTAGCCCCCGGTACATAGGATAACCGGCAATGGCGGCTGGCTTCAGTTTGTAAACCTCGCCCATTGTGGGAAACTGAGGTCGCTGGGAGAAGCCACGGAGGAGAACCATGTTGGCCGGGTAATACTCAGCTAAGATTACCTTCGCCCGAGCTATAAACTGACTGGCAATGCTGGCTGTCCTGCCAGCTTGGGGGCTGAGGGCGGTGATAGTTCTTGGCGCTACCCCTGTCTGCTGGGGGTCAGAGTCGCTGATATCCGGGGCAAGTCCCTCTCCCCGAAATACTACTATAAAGCGGTGCTCCTTTACCGGACGAACCAGAATTTTAGCCTTGTCTATTACCAGTCCATCCAGCAACTGACACAGCTCAGTACATTTATCGGTGGAGATACGACCTGCCCTGCGGTCGGTAACCAAGCCGGCTTCGTCCACAGTACAGAGGTTGCCACGAGCGGCTACATCTCCTGACTCAAGGCTGAAATCTATCCCGATTGCCTCCAGCACACCCCGACCAATGGTAAAGGTCAGAGGGTCATAGCCAAAAAGAGCCAGGTGACCTGGGGCGCTGCCCGGAGTTATCCCCGGGCTCACCGGGTCGATAAGACCACATATAGCTTTGGTGGCTAATTGGTCAAGATTTGGCGTATTAGCTGTCTCTAGCTCGGTCTTACCCGTTTTGGGGTCGGGTAATCCGCCTAACCCGTCAATAACCAATAATACAATCTTGGCTGGTGAAGGTCTGGCAATTGTCTTTATTAACTCTAAATTAGGTAACAATCTCATAGATGAAGCCCTTCTTGATTATGAGCTTTTATTCAACAGGGCTTCCACTCCTGGTAATGCTTTCCCGGCTAGAAATCTAAGCGAGGCACCACCACCGGTAGAGACAAAGGTCATCTTACTGGCTAACCCCAACCTGGTTACTATTTCAGCCGTAGAACCTCCGCCAATAACAGTAGTGGCATCAAGATTAGCTAAGAGTTCAGCCATAGCTTGCGTTCCCGGGGCAAACCGGGGTATCTCATATATGCCCATAGGTCCGTTCCAGAAAACTGTTTGGCACCTTTGTAATTCTTCACCGAATTTTTTTATAGTTCGGGGACCTATATCTACAATCCTCAAACGGGGCGATATGTTGTCTATAGATACAGTGCTGGTTTTAGCTTGAGTACTAACTTCATCAGCCACGACCACATCAACCGGTAATAGCAAGCGCACCCCTCTTTTGGCGGTGTCTTCCATTAACTTAGCCGCCAGGTCTAGCCTATCTTGCTCAATCAAGGACAGACCTACTTCATAGGATTTAGCCTTTAGAAAAGTGGCTGCCATACCGCCACCGATTAGAATATAGTCTACCTTACCGCTAATATTTTCTATCATGTCAACCTTGTCACTTATCTTGGCTCCACCGAGAAGGGCGGCGAAGGGGTGAGCCGGGTGGTCTAAAATACTACCCAGGGCTTCAATCTCTTTCTCAAGCAGCAGTCCGGCTACTGCCGGCAGATACTGAGTAATGCCGACTACTGAGGCATGACTTCGGTGGGCAGCACCGAAAGCATCATTAACATATATGTCAGCTAACCGGGCTAGGGCTTGAGCAAAAGAGGCGTCATTTCTTTCCTCCTCAGGATGGAAACGAACATTCTCCAGAAGCAAAACATCACTATTCTTCGATTTTTCCACTGCCTTCTCCACATCGGAGCCAATACAGTCTTTAATAAACCCCACTTGCCGCCCTAAAATCTGCGACAGACGCTGAGCCACCACGGCTAATCGCAGTTTGTCAACCACCTTTCCCCCGGGTCGACCCAGGTGAGAGCATAGGATAACCTTGGCTCCCCGGTCAATAAGGTATTTGATAGTAGGCAGTACGGCTCGGATACGACTATCATCAGCAATAACCCCTGTTGCCTTATCCAGAGGGACATTGAAGTCAACCCTGACTAAAGCCCTTTTGTTATTGACTTCTATATCCCTGACCGTCGTTTTATCCATTTGTTGGCCGTGGGTTGAATCTAACGGCTGCTCCATCCTAACAGTGTGGGTAAATAATTGTCAAGCTAGCACCGCTATGGCTGGTAACAGAAGTATACGGCGCTTTAAGTAGCAAATTGAGTCCAAAGCAGAATTGCTTATCTTGACCTCTGTCTCAGTCCGTGCTAAATTTGAATAACAAATAATTTGTCCCTGTAGCTCAGTTAGGATAGAGCGGCTGCCTTCTAAGCAGCGGGTCGTGGGTTCGAATCCCTCCAGGGACGCTTCAGCCTCAATTTTTGCCCTTCGCTGAGTTATCGGCGCCAAGAAGGGCAACTGCTTTTCCTAAAATTCGACCCAATGTAGCGCAATGTTGTAGTCCATTCCCCTACCATGGTGTAAGCTGTCAGTGTAAGGAGAATACATTGGCTACTCTTTCCGATGCACTGGCAGCTTATCGTATCTGCGCCCAAGCTGAGGGGAAAAGCCCCAAGACCATCCGTTGGATTATGTCAAGTGTGACCTACTTCCGCGAATACTTGGGTGCCAACCAAGACGTAAATAATATCACTGCCAACGACCTGAGAGGGTTTATCATTGCCCTCAAGCAAAGGCCCAAGTTTATCAATCACCCCTACAGCAAGCCCATGCAGCAGAAGATATCGGCTCAATCTATCCAAACCTATGCCAGGGCGATACGGGCGTTCTTTGGCTTCCTCTACCGGGAGGAACTCATCGATCATAACCCTATGGAGAGAGTAAGAATGCCTAAAGTACCCACAAAGGTGGTACCCACATTCACCGAGGTGGAAATCATAAGGCTTCTGGCTCAGCCTGACAGGCACACCGATGTTGGGTTCAGAAATTATGCCCTGCTCCTCACCTTCCTAGATACCGGGGCCAGGCTTATGGAACTGGCGGAGCTAAATGACGATGGCGTAGATTTGGAGAATGGTTATCTCAGGGTGATGGGTAAAGGCAATAGGGAACGCTATATTCCGTTTGGGCAAAAGGTAGCCAAAGCGCTTCTCAAATATAAACTAAAGCATCGTCCCGAACCAATGGCCACAGATAGGTTCTGGCTTACGGCTTATGGGCGGCTCCTGAACGCCGGGCGTATCGAAAAGATTATTCACCTTTATGGCACTAAGGCAGGGCTTAAAAGGTGCTATCCCCACAAGCTGAGGCATACCTCAAGTGTTATGTATCTCAGAAATGGCGGTGACCCCTTCTCTCTCCAGAAGAAGCTAGGTCACAGCAGCCTTCAGATGACCAGGCACTACGCAAACTTAGCTGATAGTGACGTAAGGAAACAGCACTTGAGATATGGCGTGGTGGACAGGCTCAAAGTGTAACCTGAACTCTCATTGCGACTGAGTTTTAGCGTCCTTGAGACTTCTCCTCCTTGTACCATTCTATGAGGCCCTGCGGATAATGGCCATAGAGGGTGATCTGCTCTATGGGCATACCCTTCTTGAGCGCAAGTTTTATTGCTTTGTCCTCTTCTTTGGTGTTCAGGAAGGATCGATACCCAGATCTTATCCACGCGTCGATAACATCTCTAGGCCACTGATACTTCTTTATGCCGGGGATAGAGGGTGGTAGTTTCCCCTGTCGTGCTAACCGTCTCACCGACTCATCGCTTTGTAACCCCAGTATATATACCATGTCGTACACGTCGTAGTTAGCATTGTGGCTCATGTAATCCCTCGCTTCAATCCGCTTCTCCTGACATGAATAACAAAAGTATCCTGGATTATATCGGTTCAGTACCTTTCCACACAGTTCACACTTTTTACTCATGGTAATAACCCCAAATTACATGAAACGTGGTCATATGTTGTAGACCTACCCTTAAATTGTACGCCACAATTGTAGTACGCGCAAGAAATAGTCGGCTGTTCGAGATCTGAAACAATGTCAAGGCATACTAGTGGATCTAAACCAAGTGGGAAGTGAGCAAAAACAACATCGTGACCATTGGGTTGGTGAGATCTTCTTCACGGGCGGCTACGGCTGGGGAGTGGATAATGATTTAAGAACCATCTGCCTTGGCAGGGAAGAGGACGTCCTACCTGCGCTGAAAGGGGAGAAGCCTATACCTGAGGATTACCCCCTAAAGCAAAGGAGGGTGTTAGCTCAGATACTGGAGGATATGGAGGTTAGATATGCAGGAGCCACAGAGACTAGAAGAAGCCGTACTGTCCGAAGCCGACCTATTGGAGTTATTAGGCATCGACAAAGGCACGCTGGACGACCTAAGGCGAGAAAAGGGTTTTCCCGTCGTTAGGCTCACCACCAGAACCAGGGTCTATCTTGCCAAGGACATCCTCGGTTGGCTGGAACAGCGGTCTAAAACCTAATCAGAGCTAATCACAGTAAGTCAGAGGGCACTGCTAGACAGTCTTTTTCTGGAGGCAATAGAAATGGTTAGGCCAAGGCTTTCAGTAGATTTTGCGATAGTTTTGCGCTTGCGAGATGTTGATAACCTGGGTTGGTCTCGGATGGCACAAGTATATCGGAAAATAACCGGGCAATATATTAGCCGAGACACAATCAAGCGTAGGTATCTTGAGGCAAAAGCTAGGCAATCTACACAGTAGATTTGCGGAAAATACATAAAATGAAGGCCTATCTTGAACCTAAGGACATAGACCTAATGGAACGAGCTGTCAGTTGCCTCCGCGATAGGCTGCTCGTCAGGCTCTTATTTCGTTTGGGATGTCGAGTTTCAGAAGCCCTGGCTCTTAAGGTGAGCGACATAGACTTCGCGCGGGGTACTGTCGCAATTCTGCATCTCAAGATACGTATCAGGCTATCATGTACCAAGTGTAAGGCAAGGTTGGGTAAGAGACACCAATTCTGCCCTGAGTGCGGTGAGGAGGTCAATGAGGCCACGAAGCGCCAGCAAGAACATCGGCGCATTAGAGTGCTACCCGTTGACAAGCACACTTTGGAGATGCTAGAGGACTATATCATTCGCAACCAGTTAACTTGCAACGATAGCTCTGCACTTGTCTTCGGCCTTAACAGGCACCGGGCTTGGCAAATAGTGCGGAACTGTGCGAAAAGAGCTGGTCTTCCAGATTTGCTGAATCCAGAAACTGGCAGGGTAAGAGGAGTTAGTCCTCATCGCCTTCGAGATGCCTTCTGTGTACACGCTATGAAACTGGATGACTCGGGTGACGCGTTAAGACTGCTTCAGGAACATTTGGGCCATGCCAGCTTCAATACGACGGCTAGGTACAGGAAGGTTGCCGGTGAAGAACATCGCAGGTGGTATGAAAGTCTTTGGAACGGGACTGTCTAGTCACTGCTTATAGGTAACATTCCAAGCTTCTGTTACCTCTGACACAAATGGACTCATGAAAACATCCTTGAAGTCAGCCCTGTTCGCTTGTCTAGCCTGGCGACTGAGCGTTACCCATACGGATAATTAGGTGATTCTAGGCTTCTCATATAAACTGCCCATTCTGCGTCTGATATTAGCCCCTTATCTCGGTAGTACTTTCTCGCCTCACTCAGTATCCGCTCTATGTCCTCCTCTTGACTAGGAGTCAGGGGCATCGACACCTTATGTGTAGCCAGTATCTCCTCCATCCTCTCCTTGGCATAATCAAGGCAATTCTTCTTCCCTGTCTGCATCCATTCAGGGTAGGTCAGTAAGTCAGCAACCTTAGGCACGAACTGCTCCCTCTTCCACCACTCTCTAGTGTGCGCCGTATTGAGGTATTGACCTGGAATTGGGCCAACTTGTTCTATTAGGTCTAGAGCTATTGTCTCGTCACTTACGGTGACCCCCTCTAGGAATCGCCCTACCATACCGACTATATCATCATCCAATATGGCTTGGATGGGATGATGTGTCAGCTCACCGTGTAATCCGCCAAGTACTAGCATGGAGTTGGCTCCGCATAATGCATTAATCGTAAGATTAATTCCTCGCTCGTAGCCGCACTGGAAGTCTATTGCCTTTGAACTACTGGGGGTATCGGCATTGCCATATATAGGGATGCCATATCTTCGCCACATTTGATTGAATACCACATGGAATAGGGAAATTCCTATTTGACCAAAGTCAGGAGCTCCCGTTCTCATGTTTAGCGGGAGTGTAAAGCTAGAAACAGTATTTCCATGCCCTGGCTTCACGAGTTGTGTCAGCACTATTCCAGCTATACATTCAGCGTTGCCGATTACTACAGCCCCAGCAATTGTAGCTGGATAAGTCGCTCCCATTATACCACCAGCGCACAATTGCATTGGAAATCCGGCTTCGATGTATCTAAAAGCCGCTTCGATTGCATCAGCATAATACGTCAAGGGTGGTGCAGCTAAGCACCTGCCGACAAGATCTGCACCAACTGCTTGTGACATTTGTATACAAAATACCTCGCAGTCATTACCATAACCTGTGCCTTGAACCTTGGTTGAATTTCTTATTTTGGCGGCATCACTCTCTAGCATTTTCATAACCTCAGGGACACCCTCAAATCCAAAGTATGGGGAGTAAGCATCCATAAAATGACAGTTATCTAATGCATCCAGAACTGTCACACCATCGTAATTCTCTTTCCTCGTTGGTACTCGAGGCTCCCAGGTATCTAAATCGACGGTCTGCATTCCAGGCATATTCATAAAATAAACAGTGTTTCCACCATATATCAAATCATTCTTTAGGTCCCTTGCTTTGAAGCGAAAACTGCTCGGTGCTTTACGCAGACACTCTTCAACCAGACCTGGTGGAAAATGCACCCTCTTTTCCTCATAATCTACTTTGCAACCGTTCTTCTCAAAGAGCTTTAAAGCCTTCGCGTGATGAAATGTCACACCTGTTTGCCAAAGGACATCCAAGGTCGCCCGGTGAATTTCTTCAACCTGCTCCTGAGTTAGTATCTCTAGGGGCTTAAATTTACGGGTAAATCCTTTCAACATTTTTGCTCTCCCTTAGTCTCCAATCAGCCTCCTGGCTAGCTCCACGGCACCAGGGGCTGTGGGGTCATAGCCATCAGCACCAATACTCTGGGCAAAATCTGTGGTTATGGCACTCCCGCCCAACATACGCTTGCCTAGGCTAACGCACCGATTTCCAAGTTTTCCTACACTGTATCACATCCTGCTCTGATAGCATGCCTTTTTCCCTGTAGTACACCATTGCCTCTTCTATTATGTTATCTATGTCTCTATCCTGTTCCTCAGTCAAAGGTACCGATACTTCATGTGTGGCTAATATCTCTTTGAGCCTTTCTTTAGCATAATTAAGAGCATTCTTTTTCCCCTCCTTGATCCAAACATCATATGGTAACGTATCCATCACTTGAGAGGCATAAAACTCCTTTTTCCACCACTCCCTCGTATGTGCTTGGTTAAGATATATTCCTGGAATTGGCCCAACCTCATGTATTACATCTACTGCCAACGTCTGCCCACTTACCTCAAAACCTTCAATGAAACGCCCCACCGCACCACATAAATCATTATCCAATATAGCTAATTCAGGACTCCAGGTTAATTCAGCGAATAAACCACCAGCTATAGCTATAACATTGGCTCCAGATATAGCGGAAATAATCAAATTCTGCATCTTATCAGCGCCAGTTTGATAGCCTATATTCTTGGCCAGCGTAAATAGAGCGCCACCATAATCAATTATAGGGATGTCATGTCTTCTCCAGATTTGATTAAATGCTACATTATGTAGGGCGCACTCGATGCCGCCAAAACCAGGATGCCCGTACCTCATATCCATCGGGAAAACAAAGTGGCCAACTGCTACTGGTTTCCCAGGTTGTAGAAGCTGTACCATAACTATTCCAGCTGTTATCTCAGCAGAACTAGTGACTAACGAACCAGCAAATGTAGCCGGTGCAGTCGCTCCCATTATATCACCGTCGGCAAATACGACAGGAAAATGAGAGTATTCTGGAACTTCACAGGCCCAAAAGGCGTTTGTGATTGCATCTTCATAAAATGTCAAAGGTGGTGAAGCCTCCATATTCGCATTTATGTCCATTCCACAGGTATGTGCCATTTTCATGGCAAATTGACCCGAGCCTGCTGCGTGTTCTGTCCGTGAAACCTTGGTTGAATACCTAAACCTACATGCAGCGTTTATTGTGTATTGCATAGCCGCAGGGATTTCTTTGATGTCAGCATAGGGGCAGTAGGAAGTCAAGCGGTGAATGTTATCCAGCGCATCCAATACTTTCACACCATTGTAATTCTCCCTTAGGGTTGGTCTGTGCCATTCCCCGGTATCTGGATCTGCTGCTCTCATTCCAACAGACGCGTCAAAATAAACAGTATTTCCACCTATCATCAAATCATGTTTTGGGTCTCTTGATCTTACCAGATGGTGGCTAGGGCATTTACGTAAGCACTCCTCAACCAAATCCGGCGTAAAACGAACCAGGTGCATTTTATAATCTACCTTGCAACCATTTTTGGCAAAGAGCTTCAGCGCCCTTTCGCTCTCAAACCTTACCCCTGTTTGCCAGAGAACATCTAATGTCGCCCGGTGGATTTCTTCAACCTGCTCCTGAGTTAGTATCTCTAGAGGCTTAAATTTACGCGTAAATCCTTTTAACATTTTTGCCCGTCCTTACCTTCCCACCAGCCTCCTGGCTAGCTCCACGGCACCAGGGGCTGTGGGGTCATAGCCATCGGCACCAATACTCTGGGCAAAATCGGCGGTTATGGCACCCCCACCCACCATGACCTTCACTTTCTCCCTGATACCTTTCTCCTTGAGGGCGGCAATAACCTTCTTCTGCTCGGCAGCGGTCGTGGTCAAGAGAGCAGACATAGCCAGGATATCGGCTTGATATTTTTCCGTCGCCTCCAGGAACTCCTCAGCCTTGATATTCACCCCCAGGTCATGCACCTCAAAGCCCCCGGCGACAAGTAACGTGCATACCATAGACTTGCCTATGCTATGAATATCCCCGAAAACCGTCCCGGCGACAACAATACCCAGGGCTTTTCGCTTCGCCCCTGTTTTCTTAAGCTCTTCTTCTAGAATGGGCGTGGCAGCTTGCATGGCCTCGGCTGCCCCAACCAGGTCGGGAAGCCAGAGTTCGCCCCTACCAAAGCGGTCGCCGACCTCCCTGATGGTCTCGGTCAGC
>JAUWIC010000006.1 GCA_030605575.1 Dehalococcoidia bacterium | reverse complement strand
ATATTATCTATGGCGCTCGTAGCCCGGCTGACCTTTGTTTTAAGTATGACTTAGATGCGTGGAACAAAGATAAAGCAGTAAATATATCAATTACCGTTGATAAAGGTGATGAAAGCTGGACCGGGAGAGAGGGCTTTGTTCCCCAAGTGTTAGAGCAGGTAGGTCCCACACCAGATAACGCAGTGGCTATCGTCTGCGGGCCACCAATTATGATTAGATTTACCTTCCCCGTTCTGGAAAAACTGGGCTTCACCCCGGAGCAAATGCTCACCACCCTGGAAAAGAGGATGAAGTGCGGTATAGGTAAGTGTGGACGATGTAATATTGGTAATCTCTATGTATGTCGCGATGGGCCGGTATTCACCTATGCCCAGATTAAGCAATTCATCTCCAGTGAGTATTAGAGATTCTTTAGCAACCTCACCCCCTTAGATTTTTATGGGTAACCCTATCCCCTTTATCCCCTTCCCCTTATTAAGGGGAAGGGGGGAGGGGGATAGGTTGATTAAGTAATAAATGCATAAAACAATCACTTAGATTAGGAATTTTATCTCCAGCGAGTATTAAGGGGAAGGCTATACCAGCATGCCTTCCATTTCAGCCAGGATTTGCTCATTATTGAAGTGATTAAGGCTTATAGCATCACTAGGGCAACCGCCGACGCAGGCACCACAGCCCTTACATAGAGCATCATTGACCCGACACACCTCTTTCTCCTCATCAAAGGAGATAGCACTATAAGGGCAAAGAAGGTTACAAATCTGGCAGCCAGAGCAGATTCCTTCATCAATAACGGCGGTCGCGGCTTCAATCTCAACCCTCCCCTTACTAATCATAGCCAGAACCCGGGCCGCCGCCGCTGAAGCCTGAGCTACACTATCGGGAATATCCTTAGGACCCTGACAGCAACCGACAATAAAGATGCCATCAGTGGTTGTCGCCACCGGATCTAGCTTGGGGTGCTTTTCCAGGAAAAAGCCGTCAGCACTTCGGCTAATGTTGAACAACCGGGCAACAGCGTCGGCATCGGGCTGTGGCTCCATAGCTGGGCAGAGGATAGCCATGTCTACCGGCACCCTTATTATGCCGCCCAGCAAGGTATCCTCAGACACGACCACTAGTTTCCCCTTCTCCTCTTCACTTATAGCCCGGTCAGTGATTTCGCCCACCTTCCCCCGTATAAAATTAACCCCTTCCTCCGAAACACGCTCATAGAATTCCTCATAGCCCTTGCCAAAGCAGCGCATATCTATATAGAATTGGTATACCTCAGCCTGGGCCTTTTCCTTTATCAGGTGGGCATACTTAAGACCATACATACAGCACACTCGAGAGCAATACTCGTGATAGTTTTTATCCCGGCTACCGACACAGTGAATAATAGCCACACTCTGGGGAGTGGAACCGTCTTTAAGCACTATATTGCCCCCGGTTGGCCCCGATGAATTGGCCAGCCTCTCAAACTCAAGGCTGGTGATAACATTATCCCGCCGCTTATAGCCATAATGATAAATAGGACTGGGGTCCCATAGGTTAAAACCGGTGGCTAAGATTATTGAGCCGACCTCGACCTCAACAAGTTTATCTTCCTGTTCAAAATCAATAGCCTTCGGTTCGCAGACCTTCTCGCAGGCACGACAGGTGCCCTTTAGGAAATAGACACAGTGTTCCCGGTCAATGACCGGTATGTTAGGCACAGCCTGTTCAAATGGAATATAAATAGCTTTCCTCTGGCCCATACCGACATCAAACTCGCTATCTGCTTTCCACGGGCACTTTTCCTGGCATAAGCCACAGCCGGTGCACTTATCCTCGTCAACATACCTCGCCTTTTTTCTGATTTTAACCTTGAAATTGCCGATAAAGCCCGAAATCTCTTCTACCTCACTATAGGTCATCAGCTCAATATGGGGGTGAGAACCTACCTGCGTCATCTTCGGGGTAAGAATACAGGCTGAGCAGTCCAGGGTGGGGAATGTTTTATCGAATTGAATCATATGCCCGCCAATACTGGGGGTCCTCTCCACCAGATAGACCTTGTGTTCAGAATCGGCAATCTCCAGGCTGGCCTGGATACCAGCAATACCGCCGCCTACTATCAGAGTATCAGGGTTAAATGGAACCTCCCTGGCTACCAGGGGCTGGTGGTAGTAAACCCGCTTTACTGCCGCGCTTACCAGTGCCTTGGCCTTCTCCGTAGCCTTCGGCTTATCTTCAGTCACCCACGAGCAGTGCTCACGGATATTAGCCATCTCAAACAAATACGGATTTAGCCCCGCCTCCTGACAAACACGGCGGAAGGTTGGCTCATGCATCTGCGGTGAGCAGGCAGCCACCACTACCCGATTAAGCCCCAAATCCCTGATATCCTGCCTGATAACTTCCTGACCCGGCTCAGAACACATAAAAATATAGTCCCGAGCCACTACCACCGAATCCAAGCCCCGGGCAAACTCGGCAACTTCCTTGACATCAACCGTGCCCGCAATGTTGCTGCCACAATGACAGATATAGACCCCAATTCTGGGTTCACTTCCCATGGTTAAATCGCCTCCTGAACCAATTCGGCGATGTCCCTAATCTCAATGCTCTCACTCTTATCCAGGGTTAATACACTATCTTCAAAGTTGCACAGACAATAGGGACAGGCAACGGCTAATATACTGGCTCCGGTGTCAATAGCCTGTTCTAGCCTCAGGTCAGCAAATCTTTCCCCCTTTTTAGTGTCCATCCAAATCCTCCCCCCGCCACCACCACAACACAGGCTGTCTTCTCCATAATTTGGCATCTCAACCAGTTCTAAGCCGGGGATGCTGTTTAGAATTTCCCTGGGCTCATCATAAATATTGTTATGGCGTCCTAGATAACAGGGGTCGTGATAAGTGACTCTTTTATTAACCTCTTTGGTCAATTTTAACCTCCCCTGTCTGATAAGCTCGGCTAAATATTGGCAGAAATGGACCACCTCAAAATCAGCCCCAAACTTGGGATACTCATTCTTGAAGGTGTGATAGCAGTGAGGAGAAGTGGTAACAACCTTGTTAACCCCAGCCTCGGCAAAAGCACTAATATTACTCTGGGCTAGACTTTGGAACAGCCCCTCATTACCGGCTTTGCGAATACTCTCACCACAGCAGCTTTCCTTGCTACCCAAGATGCCAAAATCCACACCGGCTTTGTTCAGGATATTGGCTGTAGCTTGGGCCACCCTTTGAATCCTGGGGTCGTAGGCGGGAATACAGCAGGGGAAATACAATAGCTCAGTTCCTTGGGTATAGGTCTTCACCCCGAGCCCTTTGGCCCAATTGGCGCGGTTCTCCACTGGCTCTCCCAACGGATTACCTAAGCCGGCGATATTTTTAACTGTAATCCGGAGTGAGTCAGGCACCTTGGCGATACCCACCTCAACCACCACCCGGCGCAAAGCCCGCATAATATCTATTATTTCCACACCGCGGGGACACTGCTGAACACAGGCGCCACAGGTAGCACATAACCACACCTCTTCATCTTCAAAGTTAGTTAAGCCCAATTGCCCTTGGTGCATTATTCGGCGGACAATGAAACTCCTCACCAGGTTCCAGGGGCAGCTAGCCGTGCAAATGCCACATTG
Organism: Dehalococcoidia bacterium; assembly: GCA_030605575.1. Classification (GTDB taxonomy): domain Bacteria; phylum Chloroflexota; class Dehalococcoidia; order Dehalococcoidales; family E44-bin46; genus E44-bin46. The sequence goes on along the minus strand of JAUWIC010000006.1, from coordinate 153 downwards.
ATAACATAATTTGAGGTCCAGAAGGTGTATGTCAAATTCAGGAGTAAAGCTAATACCTGGAATGAAAACAGGTGCAAAAAATTTAAAATCATTCCAGGAACATGCACAGAAAATCGGTTACCCTGTAATGATAAAAGCATCTGCTGGAGGTGG
>JAUWIC010000020.1 GCA_030605575.1 Dehalococcoidia bacterium | reverse complement strand
ATAGCACACACTAGAATTAGCTTTGATTTCATTTTCATCTCTACAATACCTACTTAGCCCTGGGGTGAGACTGCTCATAGGTACGTCTAATATGTTCTGAAGTCAGATGCGTGTAGATTTGAGTGGTAGATATGTTAGCATGCCCCAGCAATTCTTGAACTGACCTCAGGTCAGCACCACCATTCAGCATATGAGTAGCAAAGCTATGCCTTAGAGTATGCGGAGTAATCTCAACTTCCAGCTTGGCCATTTTAGCATAGCCTTTTAGTATTTGCCAAAAACCTTGCCTGGTTAACCTGTCACCGCGCAAATTAAGGAACAGAGCCTGCTCATTTTCATTGTGTACCAGGCGAGGATGAACCTCTTTTACATATTCAGCCACTGATAATGCAGCTTGTGGGGCAATAGGAATAACCCGTTCTTTACTCCCTTTACCCAAACAGCGAACATAGCCATTCTCCAAATCCACATCACCCAGGTTCAACGAGACTAACTCACTCACCCTCATACCACTAGCATATAGTAACTCCAGCATTGCCTTATCCCTTTTGGCTTCTGGGGTAGATAGCTTAGTCGGCTGTTCCAACAAGCGGCGAACCTGGCTAAATGAAATGGGTTTAGGCAGTGCCCTCCCTATCTTAGGTGAACCAATATTGTGTGAGGGGTTGTCTTTTATTTTGCCTTCAGCCACCATGAAGTCAAAGAAGGACCTGGCGGCAGCTACCTTGCGGGCTACGGTAGTGGCAGCATAGTTTCTCTCTTTAAGATTAAGCAGGTAACTTAGCATGTCTTGCCGATTAAAGCTAGCCCATGAAGCCGCGGTGCCACGCTTGGCAGCTTCTTCGTCAGCAAAGTCAGCTAATTGATAGAGGTCATTGCCATAAGCAGCTGTCGTGTTTTCAGAGAAGCCCTTCTCAACTTTGAGATAGGTTAGAAAGCTATCAATATCCTCTTTCACCCCTGCCTCCTTCAGTTTTTATCCATTTTAACATAACTAAAAAGAAAATTCAGCCCGGTAAAGCTTTCCTTGATAGACCACCTGGCACACAGAGTTTTTATCAGGCACGTAGTTATGTGCTATACTTAACTAAAAGTAAATGAGCAAGTTTATAGGTAAGTTAAGTCGGGTTTCGCAAAGTGGGCTCCAGCCTATGGGGTTTAGGGCGGGGCAACCGGTGTCACAGAGGCCCAAAATGCTGCTGGTTGCCAGTTTGGCTCAGGTTAATGTTGACCGCGTGGCTGATTATGTGGCTGGGGCTGATGCTGGGCTGTTATCTATTGCCAAATTGAGTTCGGGAACGGAAACCCTGGGGGAAATAGCTCAAGCTGTGCCTGATATTCCCTGGGGTGGGTGGCTAACAGATATTAGCCGCAGAGAAATGAAGCAGGTGAAGAGGGTTGGTTGTGACTTTGTGGTTTTCCCGGCAGCTAATACCTCGTTGACCATACTTCAAAACACTGAAGTGGGTAAGATATTAGAGGTAGAGGCATCGCTCGCTGAAGGTTTGTTGAGGACAATTGATGAGTTGCCGGTGGACGCCGTGCTTATCACCGGCAAACAGGCCGAGGATTATCTTCTTACTTGGCAGCATCTAATGTACTTCTGGCGCTTTGCCAATTCGCTGGCTAAACCCTTGTTAGTCTCGGTACCATCAACAGTGGCGGCGAGTGAGCTTCAGGTGTTATGGGAAGCAGGGGTGGATGGTGTAGTGGTGGAGGTAGGGGTCGGGGGGTTAAAGAAGTTGCGCCAGGCGATTGATAAATTAACCTTCCCCTCACTGCGTAGGCGGAGAAAGGCAGAGGCTATGCTGCCTTACATTAGCGTCGGGCCTAGTGTAGCCACTGAAGAAGAAGAGTAATTTTTGTGCTCACCCTCAACCAGCGGTCATCTCAAGCCGAAGGCTATTGTCAGCCGAATTATCCCAAGCCCTGACTTAAGGTAGACCTTTTGGTATTATTTTCGGTAGACCCCTTTTTACAATCGTGTGGTAATCTTGTCGTTTACCGCTTTTCTGGCTAGGTATTGACAACGGAGTTGACTCTTAGTATTGTTATTAGTAGACTTTTTGAGGAGGATAGTATGGGTAAGCTTATCGTTTATAGTTTTAAGGTTGAGAAGGAGCATCTGGCACGTGCCAAGAAGTTCCTTGCCCGCCAGGGAACACTGCTTCAGGACAGCTTGCGGGACTTTATTGAGGTGACGGCTGATTGTGAGCAATGCCTTGAACTACATGAAGACGAGGCATCACTTAGCGAGTTGCAAAGTGCCTTCGCCACTCTTCTTGCCAAATGCAAGGATGCATGGTATCTGACTGGCCTCCTTCAGGAAGCGGTGATGAAGATAGCCAAGCTGTGTAAAGTGCCCCTGGATTTTATCATGAATGTGCTGGGCGAGGCACGGCGAGTTAAGCCAGTAGTGGTGCGTCGGTTATAGTCATTCCCGCCGATAGCAAGTAACCAGAGCATTATTTAGTATAGGCAGGAGGTTACTATGAACAAAGTAGCTATTATGACGGATACTGTAAGCTACATGCCGGAGGAAATAGCTAACAAATACAATATAACTATAATCCCCACATATGTCATTATTAATGGTGAATCACATCCTGAAAATCAGCTAGATTTAGTAAAATTCTACGAGAACATGCCAAAATGGAAAGAAGAAAACAAGCTGCCCACGACTTCGTCTCCTTCCCCTGATGATTTTGTGAGGGAATATCGTAAATTAAGTAAGGATTACGAATCTATCGTATATATTGGGTATAGTAAACACCTAGGTATGACTGTACAGTCAGCTTTACTTGCAAAGAAGTTGGTTAAGGATGGATTGGCTAAGACCAAGATTGAAGTGCTTGACTCAATGAGTTGGGGTGGAGCCCAAATGATGATAACGCTAGAAATTGCTAGGGCAGCTAATGCCGGGAGTGACCGCAAAGAGGTATTAAAGATAGCTAATGATATGATAAAAAAGGCGAACCTCATTATATTATCGGATAACCTGTATTATCTGGCAAAGGGTGGAAGAATACACAAAGCACGCCCGTGGGCAGATTCTAAAATTAGCAATACAGCAATATTGAAGCTGGATGCTTCCACTGAAGGGAAGCACACCCCTATCGCAAGGTGCAGGACCAAGGGTGAAACACTTGACACACTATTCAATTTAATACGAGGTCAAGTGCCTGTTACCAGATTACATGTTGCTATTAATCATGCTGATGCTTTGACCGAAGCTGAGCAGCTTAAAGAAAAGGCCTTATCACAGTTCCAGTGTGAAGAGGTATTTATCAGCAATATTGGTCCCCTGGTTACAATTCATACAGGACTAGGAACCCGTGTTTTCAGTTGGTGGAGTGAAGACTGAGACAAATTAGGGTCTGGCAGGCAGTTATCTTATGTGCTTATTGACTATACCTTTTGTAAAGCCCTGGACTAGGTTAATTGTTGGTGACAGTTAAGCTCTGTTCATCACCCGGGCTGGGTGAGAAGGGGGTATTTGATGGTGAGAGCTAATCGGAGGGTAAGGGTGGTGGTGGATGCTATGGGTGGTGACTATGCCCCCGGCGAGATAGTTAAGGGTGTGGTCTTGGCTGCGGAAAAAGGCGATGTAGACATTGCTTTAGTTGGTTCTACCGATATTGTGGAAGCCGAGCTAGCCAAGTACGATGCCTCTCGTCTACCCATTCGCTGTGTCGGGGCTGATGAATTTATCAAGGAGGATGAAAATCCGGCTCTGGCGGTGCGCCGCAAGCCTAATTCCTCTATAGCCGTAGCGACCAGGATGATGAAGGAAGGGGAGGCGGATGGTCTAATTAGTGGCGGTCCTACCGGAGCCGTAGTTTCGGCGGCTATTCAGTATCTGGGTATGATAGAGGGGATGGAGCGTCCTGTACTCGGTGGGGCTATCTTTGACCCGGCTCCCAATACGGTAATATTTGATTGCGGGGTTAACATTGATTGTAAGCCGTATCACCTGTTGACCTTTGCCATTATCGGTTCTATCTACTGTAAAAAGCTGTTGAATGTCACTAATCCCACTATAGGTCTATTAAACATCGGTGCCGAGGAGAGTAAGGGTAACCAGCTGGCGCGGGAAACCTATGGTTTGCTACAAAGAAGCGGTTTGAATTTCATTGGCAACGTAGAGGGCAATGAAATCATGAGCGGGCGAGCCAATGTTCTTGTCTGTGATGGTTTTGTCGGTAATGTTGTGTTTAAGTTCGTTGAATCATTAGGCTTATTCAAGGATTTAGCCGGAAGGGACAAAAAGCAGGACCTGGGTGGCGGTCTCATCTGGGGGGTTAACGGCATTGTTCGGAAGTTACACGGGGCTAGCCGAGCCCCTCACGTGGCGGTAAAGATAAATCATGTTAAGCTGGCGGTTGAAGCCGACTTGATAGGTGCCGTCAAATCAGAGTTAGCTACCTTTGCCAGGGAACTAAAATTATAAAAGTTGGGGGGTTAATATGAATAAAGTAGCCATTGTTACTGACAGTACCGCTTCTATTCCTGAAGAATTGGTTAAGCAATACGGCATTCAACGAGTTTCCCTTCTGGTTCACATGAATGGTAAGACCTATAAGGACAGAATAGACGTCAAGACCCCTGACGAGCTATTTCAACTAATGAAACAAGCGAGCAAGTTCCCGACCACATCAACGCCGCCACCCGGTGAGTATGCTGAGGTCTATCGTCGGCTAAGCCGAAAAGTGAACAATATTCTGGCGGTAACTATATCATCAGAGTTGAGTGCGTCTTTTAAGTCGGCAATCCAAGCCAAGGAAATGCTTGAAAGCGAACTACCAGATATTAATATCCAGGTATTTGATTCTAGAACGTCGGTCGGCGCTCTGGGACTAATGGTGCTAGCCGCCGCCCGGGCAGCGGCTTCAGGTCAAGATATGGCAGGAGTAGTTAATGTCGCTGAAGATATAAGGTCAAAGGTAGACATGCTATGTGTATTTGATACCATGTCCTATCTGGTAAAGAGCGGTCGTCTTAGTAAAGCAGTCGGTCTAGCTGGCAGTATGCTAAGTATGAAACCGATTAGCGGGATATCCACCTCCCTGGGCAAACCACTGGTAGTAGCCAGACCTAGAACTAAAAAGAAAGCGCTCCAAGTTTTATTGGAGATGGTGAGGCAAAGGGTGGAAACAACTAGCCCGGTGCATATTATGGTTGAGCATACCTGCGTGCCCGAGGAAGCGGAAAGGCTTGAGCAAATAGTCCTGGGCCAGTTTAATTGTGCTGAAGTCCTGCTGTGCGAGTATAGCCCACTCAGCTCGCTAATTGTCGGCCCCGGTTTACTAGGGCTAGACTTCTATCAAGGATAGAGCCCTAATTAGATAGAATATTTTAAGGAGGTAAGCGTGAAAAAAGTAGCTATCATGACTGATACCGCCAGCCAGATGACCAAGGAATTAGCTGACGAATACAATGTCAAACTGGTACCGATAATTATCATTATAGACGGCAAAGAATATCCCGAAACCGAGATAGACCGAGCCTGGTATTATGAGCAACTGCCGAAATGGAAGGCGGCGGACAAGATACCTACATCCTCATCCGCCTCGATTGGTTATTTCCTGGAGGCATACCGGGAACTAAGCCAGCAGGCAGAGGCTATCTTATTCATCAGCTACAGCTCAAAGTTTGGCATGATGTTTAATACTGCTGCGCAGGCGAAGAAGATGGCTGAGGAGGAGCTACCCCAAACCGCCATTGAGGTAATTGATTCTGTCACCCATTGTGGTGCCCAGATGCTTATTGTCTTAGAAGCGGCTAGAGCGGCTGCTGCCGGCAAGAGCCTACCCGAGGTAGTTGAAGTTGCCAACAGAATGGTAAAGAGGGTCAACAATATTAGCCTAATAGATGACCTTTCTCTCTTAGCCAAGGGGGGCAGGATACATAAGGTTCGTCCGTGGGCAGGTTCTAAAATTACTAACACGGTACTCATAGAGGCAAGTGTTGCCACCGGGGGGGAACACAAACCCCTAGCCAGGTGTAAGACCAAAGGCCAGGTACTTAAGACACTGTTTGAACTGGTGAAGGAGAGGAGCGGAAACGGGAAACTGCACGTAGCCATAAATCATGCTGACGCCCTCGTTGAAGCCGAGGAGCTTAAAGAACTAGCCTCATTACGGTTCCCGTGCGCTGAGGTTTTTATTACCCCGCTTTACCCTCTGGTGACTCATCATACCGGAGTAGGGACTCGTCTGTTTAGCTGGTGGAGCGAGGACTGAGATAAATTAGGGGCTGGCAGGCAATTACCAGGTGTGCTTAGCCTTTAACTTTATGTTAGCGTGGTCTGGCTAATACCGTGAAGCCATGTTTAGTGTAGTAATTTTGTGTTAAAAAAGGAGGTTAGTAGTGAGCAGAAAAATAATTATTGTGCTGATGGTAGCAATTTGTCTCATTGGCGGGCTGGTTTCGTGTAAGAAGCCTGAACCGGTGGCATCCTATAAGATAGGTACTGCCGTGGCTCAGAGTGGAAAGTATGCCGGGTTAGGGCTCCAGTCCTTAGACGGTATGCAGCTAATCGTTGATGAGATAAACAAGACTGGTGGTATAAACGGTATTCCCTTGGAGCTGGTGGTCTATGACGATAAGAGCGAGGCAACTGAGGCAGCCCTGGGAGCCAAGAAGCTTATAGAGGTGGACAAAGTCCACGCTCTTGTCGAGGGCACAGTAACCGCTTTAGGAATGAGTGTAGTGACGGTGGCTAATGAAGCAAAGGTGCCGACGTTGATACTCTCAGGAACGGCTCTGCTTGATGACCAGCTTGGGGACTGGGTCTTTAGACCCATGGGAAGCGAGGTAGACTATATTCTTCACAACCTTAATTACTTGAGTCAAGACCTGGGCATATCTAAATATGCTTCGCTACTAGAAAATAGTGGTTATGGTCAGGGAGGCAAGGTATTTCTGCCCCAGCTCAGCCCGAGTTACAACATGACCATTGTCGTGGAACAGTACTTTGACCCGGGGGCAAGTGATTTGACTCCCCAGCTAACCAATATCAAGAATTCTGAGGCTCAGGCTATATTCATCTGGGGTAGCAGTCCCACAGCATCAATGGCGGTTAAACAGGCAAGGGAGATGGGTATTCTTCTTCCTATTATAGCCACACCACCCCAGGTATCTCCGGGCATGGTTGAAGCGTTTGGGCAGTATTATGAGATGGCGCCATCTCTTGTTGCCCTTACCTGCAAAATTGATATATGGCAGCAACTCCCCGAAGATGACCCCGATAAAGCCATGTATCGGGAGTTTAATCAGTTATTCACCGAGAGATACGACCATCCTCCAGCCATGTGGAATGTCCTCGGTGCCCAACTGATAATGTTTATTGAGGATGGCTTAAAGAGGGCAGGAGCCGACCCGGCAAATCTGGAAGAAGCTAGGGGTAAGCTCAGGGATGCCTTTGAGACTACCAAAGAACTCGACCTTTTGGCAGCAGTTTATACCATGTCGCCTGAAGACCATTATGGTGGGGTAAGGAATAAGATGGTATTAGTTACCTTTAAGGATGGCGAAATGGTTTACTTGCCCTAGATAGTTAATTGAGTTCTTTTCAGGGTATCTTGAATTTTTCAGTTGCTTTGCAAATTCTTATCAGCGGCTTGAATCTGGGCTGTATTTATGCCGCCCTGGGCTTAGGTTTTTTTGTCGTTTACAGTGTAACCCGCGTGTTTAACCTTGCCCAGGGCGAGTTCGTGATGCTGGGGGGGATGCTGACAGCCAGCTTCTATACAATGGGCATACCACTCATCCCCAGTATCCTTCTGGCGGTGATTATTACTGCTTTAGCTGGTGCCGGGCTATACAGGTTCATTATGTACCCGGCGAGAAAATCCTCAGGCGTGACCAAGGTCTTCCTCACTGTTGGTTTTGCCTTGGCCATTGAGGGGATAGCTCTCCGCGTTTGGGGATGGGAATTCAGGAGCCTACCTGCTTTTTTTAATAGCCCGAGTATTCAGCTCTGGGAGGCAACTATCTTTGGTCAGACACCTTGGGTTATAGGAGTCACCCTGCTCATGGTGATTGGCTTATTCTTTTTCTTTGGGCGCACTATCCAGGGCAAAGCTCTTCGTGCCTGTGCTGATGAACCCCTGGGGGCAAGAATGATGGGGATAAGCATAGAGAGGATGGCGCTGTTTTCTTTCATCCTAGCTGCTGGTCTAGGGGCTGTGGTTGGAGCACTGATAACCCCACTAACGATGACTTCCTATAGTGTGGGCTGGCCACTGACAATAAAAGGGGTGTTAGCTGCTTTTGTGGGGGGGATAACCAGAGCTGAAGGTGTAATACTTGGGGGGCTAGTTTTTGGGATGATCGAAGCGATAACGGCAGGGCTAATACCCGGTGGGTATCATAATGCTATCGCCCCGGGAATTCTAATACTAGTGCTTCTATTTCGGCGCCATGGGCTATTGGTTACAGCGGGGAGAGAATAAAGATGCTGGTCGGCGTAAAGGCTTTGAAAGAAATACCCAGGAAAGTGACATCGGCTAACCTGCAGAGTCTGGCGATAGCCCTGTCTGCCATCGTGCTGCTGACAATACCCCTTGGGGCGGGTCCTTACCCCATTACGGTTATGGTAGATATGGGGTTTTATACTATTATAACTATGGGGATTATTCTACTTATGGGTTTTGCTGGCCAAATATCTCTGGGACATGCTGCTTTTTTTGGCTGTGGTGCCTATGCTTCAGGAGTCCTCACCACACAGTATCACCTTTCACCTTGGCTAGCTCTCTTCCTGGCTGCTATTTTCACCGGTGGCATCGCCACCATTATCGGCAGATTTATGTTCAGACTGCGTGGGCTTATTTTGGCCGGGGTAACCCTTGCCTTGAACTTAGTGTTCTTTCACTTGGTTAGCAGCCTGGTAGGCTTGACTGGCGGTGCCATGGGAATGATGAATATCCCCCCTCTTTCACTGGGTGGGTTTACGTCCCAAAATTTGCTTTTCAATTATTATCTGGTTTGGATAATAGCTATCCTACTTCTTGTCTTTTCCTTAAACTTAGCCAATTCTCGGGCAGGGAGAGCACTAAGGTCAATGAATGTCCATGCCGGCGGCAGTGAAGACGCAGCCCAAGTTTTAGGGATAGACATAATGAAATACAAAGTATGGGCATTTGTCCTAAGTGCCGTCTATGCCAGTATAGCTGGCAGCATATATGCTCATTATACCCGCATCATAGAACCTGGCACCTTCTTCGTTCCACTCTCGGCGCTGGTGGTAATAATGGCAATTCTTGGTGGGATGGCAAGCCCTTGGGGAGCCTTCCTTGGAGCTGGCCTAATAATTGGTTTACGTGAGCTATTACGGGAATCCATGCCGGTATTAGTAGGTGGCGTTACCGGTTCCTATGAACTCATAGCTTATGGTATTATCTTAGTGGTAGCCCTGCTCTTTTTGCCTCAAGGTTTGATTTCAATAGTTCACAAGGCAGTGCCCAAAAAGAGGGCGATAGTGAATGAAAGTTAACTTTGTCAGGATGAAAAGCGCCGTAATGCCTAAACAGGAGAGGGAAAGGGATACCCTACATACCCCCCTGCTAAAGGTAAGAAATGTATCAATGGCCTTTGGCGTTTTGGCTGTCCTCAAAAGGGTGAGCTTTTCCGTTCCCCGGGGAAATATTTTAGTCATGATTGGTCCTAATGGAGCAGGAAAAACCACCTTGCTCAAGCTCATCAGTGGGCTTCTTCCTCTTCAAGAAGGGGAGATCTGGTTCAAGCAGCAGAGACTAAGTAGGATTGCCCCACATCGCATCAGTTCACTAGGTATCACCCAGCTTTTTCAGGACATACAGCTGTTCTCAAACATGTCGGTTATAGAGAATGTGATGGTTGGGTGTCATTTACGAGCCAAGACTGGTTTCATGCGTTCGGGGCTGAGGCTACCTTCAGCTAGGGCTGATGAGCAGAGCATTTTTGAGGTAGCAATGAGCAAGTTATCTTTGGTCGGCTTGGAACAAAAAGCCTTGGCTAATCCTAGTAGCCTTTCTTGGGGGCAGCAAAAGCTCGTAGGGCTGGCTCGTGCCTTGGCTACAGGTGCCGAGCTATTGCTCCTAGACGAGCCCTATAGCGGGCTACTAACAGACGAGGTAGATAAGCTAAATAAATTGATTTTCGAACTCCAGCGTCAGGGGATAACTATCTTAATTGTGGAGCATCTAACCGATATATTAATGGGTATTGCCAACCAAGTAATTGTCCTAGATTATGGGGAAAAAATTGCCGAGGGCACCCCGGCTGAGATACAGCAGAATAAGCAAGTGATAGATGCTTATTTAGGTGGCGGATCATTAGAAAGCGAAAGGGGTTAGCAGCATGATGGGGCAAAACCGCGCTATACTGCAAATGAATGACGTCCATGCTAATTATGGCTCAGTACCGGCACTGCGAGGAGTATCCCTTTATATTAGGCAAGGGGAAATTGCAGTTCTTACGGGACCTCACGGCTCGGGCAAGACGGCTATGCTTAAAGCAATTTGTGGTCTTCTGTCTGTAGTTAGAGGCAAGGTGCTTTTCAGTGGATTATCTATTCATAGTCTATCTCCAGAGAAAATAGTGGCGCTGGGCATTGCTTATGTAGATGAAATGAAGCTGCTTTTTCCTTCCATGAGTGTAATCGATAACCTCATCCTGGGAGCTTATCACCGACACCGGAAAGAGGGAAGGGACAAAATAGAGCAAGATATTAAGACTGTTTATCAGCTTTTTCCTGTTCTTAAAGAGAGGAGAAAGCAGTATGCGGGAACTCTTTCTGGAGGAGAGCAACGAATGCTGGCAATTGGGAGGGCACTCATGTCAAGTCCGAGGTTACTCCTGCTGGATTGTCCAACGTTAGGACTTGCTCCTAAGCTGGTAAAAAAGGTGATGGGGGTCATATCGGAATTAAGGGATCAAGGGGTTACCATTCTCTTAATCGAACAAAAGGTTCGGACAGCTATTAATATCGCTGACCGGAGATATGTTATGGAAGAGGGAAGGATTATCTCGGAAGGCTCTTTATCAGGGTGAGTTCATCTTTAATCGTCTGGGCGTGAGGAAATTCTGTATTACAATATTTTTACCTTCCTTAGCTAACTTTCACTAACCGCTCGCTAAAAGGCATTGGCTATAAGTGTAATAATTGCCACCATTTCCCTTCAGTAGTAATAGATGGCGCCACTACCATCTCAGCCTGGTGCATTTCTTGAATGGTAGGCGCCCCGCAAATGCCAAGTGCGGTGCGAACCGCCCCGACCAGGTTTTGGCTACCATCGGTAACTGAAGCCGGACCGAAGAGATTTTGCTTTAGTGAGCCAGTAGTCCCCAATTTTATTCTAGGCCCTCTGGGGAGTGCCGGGTGGGGGTGGGACATACCCCAGTGATAACCCAGCCCCGGTGCCTCTTTGGCTTGAGCCAGAATGGAGCCTATCATTACCGCATCAGCCCCGGCAGCCAGGGCTTTGCACAAATCGCCACCTTTACGAAAACCGCCGTCGGTAATTATCGGTACATATCTGCCGGACTCACGCTGGTATTCCTCTCTAGCCGCAGCACAATCCATAGTGGCTGTTATCTGGGGGACGCCGACGCCGAGGACCTCCCTGGTAGTGCAGGCAGCGCCTGGTCCGACACCGACCAGGACCCCGGAGATTCCCGTTCTCATCAGCTCCAGGCAGGCACTATAGCTTACGCAGTTACCCACGATAATAGGCATGGTTATGGACTTACGGAGCTCGGAGAAGATTAGCCCGCGGTAGCTTTTGGATATATGTTGGGCACTGGTAACCGTGGACTGGACAATAAAAATATCGGCTTTGGCTTCAGCAGCTATCGGAGCCAAGCGTTTGGTGTTAGCCGGGGCTACCGAAACAGCGCATACCGCCCCTGACTTTTTAATCGCTTGTATTCGTTGGCCAATAAGGTTCTCCTTAATCGGTTGAGAATAGACCTTTTGCAGTAAAGGGGTAATTTCGGCATCAGGTGCTTGGGCAATTCGGGATAGTATTTCCTGGGGATTATCATACCGGGTTTGCAGTCCTTCCAGGTTGAGAACGGCGAGCCCACCGAGCTGGCTCATCAGGATGGCGAAGTTGACATCGGTCACGGCATCCATGGCTGAAGCTATAACGGGGATGGACAAGGTAAAGTCCTCTATCTTGAAATCAATGTTTGTCTGGTCGGGGTTGATAGTTACATCTCCGGGCACGATAGCTACGTCGTTAAATCCATAGGAATGCCGTAGCTGCTTAAACTGGGGGGTAGCCATTTTGTCATCCTTTCTTAGACAGGAACTATATCAGAGGCAGTGTTCAAAGTCAAGGAAATTTAGTTGAGATTATTTAGCAACCTATCCCCCTCAGCACCCAGAAAAATCATAGATTTTTCTGGGTACCCGCCTGACCCCCTTCCCTTATTAAGGGAAGGGGGAATGTAGGTAAGAGAGGGGCTTCGCCCCTCTCTAAAGTCTCTTCCCCCATGATAGGAATATATATCCCTATTATGGAGAGTCAAAGGGGGTGAGGTTAATACAACCTCTTTAGTTTAATGATAGGTTTTTATGAAGTCAGGCTAGCGATAATAGAATAGCCAAAGACGCAACCCGGTGATAGCTTTCTTATCCAGTGACCGAACCGGCTATATTAGAGGTGGATTATGGTTATAGACGGAGGGGCTGCCTTTTAATCCTCGGTGTGGAATCCCAGTGACACACAGCGTGGTCCGCATACCACACAGCCTACTGATGACCATTCTGTGATGTGGAGTTCACTGACTTCAAACTGAGAAAGGAGCTTCTTCTTTAATGCCTCGGCTTCCTCAGGGTTGTTAGTATAGTTGATGGCGGCGTGTAGCTTCTTGCCCCCACTTTTTCCCCTCACCATCTCCAGCAGTGCTTCTTTTGCCTTAGCTTTGGTTCTATTCTTGGAGATGAAACTCCCTTTTCCACCAGAGGCGGCGTCCATTTCCAAAAGGGGGTATATCGGGATTGGAGCTTTGGCTATGCTCGGTTCTCCACCTGACCTCCCCGACCTTTCAAAGAAGAATAGAGTCTCTGGCACATGTACAGAGGTTAGCCCCTTCGCTACCTGGTGAGCAATCTCAACCACCTCGGGTAGGCTCTTGCCTTCATTGGCTGCCCTGGCGGCAGCCAGGACAACAAGCATCTCACCAGGGCCAACGCTGCGGGAATCGACCACTTCAATGGCGGTATCGGGCAGTTCCTGCTTCGCTGTCTCTTTAGCCTGCAGTGCCACATCATAGTCTGCGGACATGGTTGAGGACAATGAAATAAATAAGATGCCCTTTGCCTTTTGCCTAGCTTTCTTATAGACTTCCAGTATTTCACCGGCACTGCAAGCTGAGTGAGTGGGCAGGTTCTGGTAGGACTCAAGTCGGGCAAATAGCTGCTCTCTATCAAAGGTGTTATCCAGGTAATCCTTGCCATCAAACATGAGATGGTAGGGTGCCACTATAACGTCATACTCCTCGGCTAGCTCCGGGGATATGCAAGATATGCTGTCGGTAACAACCATTACCTCTTTCATTATTAACCTCCCTTTTTCTTATATGGATGGGGAAAATACTAAATAAAAACAATAGGCGATAATAAGCCTTTTGTCAAGTTAGGCTAGCGATAACAAAATAGCCAAAGAGACAGTTAAGCGAGCTTTCTTGTCTAGTGACTAAGCCAGCTATATCAGAGGCAGGTTATAGGTGAGGCTGCCTTTTAATCCTCGGCGTAGAATCCAAGCCCAACCAAACCCTCCCCGTTTACGACCCCCACAAAAGGCAAGCATTCGCCAATATAAACTTCTTCAGCTAGGTTAAACCGGGACAATAGCCTCCTTTTTAGCTCCCCAGCTTTATCAGGGACATTGGTATGGCTTATCACAGCGTGTAACCTCCCCCCCTTAGTCCTTTCCTCTACCAGGTTAAGTGTGGCTTCTATTGCCTTAGTCAGGGTTCTCTCTCTTAATAGAGGTTTGTTCACTCCGCCACTGGCGGCACTTATCTCTAGAACTGTGACGGTGGGAATTGCCGCCTTAGCCCAATCTTTAGCCCCAACTGTTCTCCCCATTCGGTCAAAATGAAAGAGGGACTCTCGCAGGCCAAACGAAGCTACGCGTTGCTTTATTTTATTGGCAATTTCAGTCACTTCAGGGAGGCTCCTGCCTTCATTGGCTGCCTTTGCCGCCTCAATGGCGATAAGAGCCTCGGCGCCGTCAACGGTGAGAGAATCCAAAACCTCAATGGCGGTGTGGGGCAATTGCTGCTGAGCCAACTTTTTGGCATCTGTCGCCGAACTATATATTGCCGAGAGGCCAGAGGTTAGGGAAATAAATAAGATAGCCTTTGCCTGCTGGCTTGCCCTCTTGAAGAATTCTAGGATCTCTCCAGGAGAGGCGGCTGAGGTGGTGGGTAGGTTTTCCTTAGTCCTAAGCCGGGCATAGACCTGCTCCCTATCTATCTCCGTTTCTAGGTAGTCCTTGCTATCCATTACAACATGGGAAGGCACTACTGAGATGCCATATTTTTCTGCTATCTCTGGTGGTATCATGGCAACACTGTCAACTATAATAGCTACCTCTTTCATTAGCCACCTCCTTCTTCTTATACTGGTAGAAAAAATAGTAAGTAATAATAGGCGATGATAAGCCCTTTGTCAAGCAGAGGGGGGAGAGACTTTAGAGAGGGGGATAGGTAGCTAAACGACCTCAGTATAGACGAGTGATGAAGTGTAGGTTTATAATAGGCTTGGTTAGAGGAAGATAAGAGGCAATGCCGGCTCTTTATATTGTGGCTACTCCTATTGGTAATCTAGAGGATATTTCCTTGCGTGCTGTGCGCACCCTGCGGGAGGTGAAGCTTATTGCGGCTGAGGATACCCGCCGGACGAGGCAGCTTCTGGCTACCTATGATATTAAGACACCGGTGACAAGTTATCATGAGCACAACAAGTGGACCAAGCTGGAGTATATTTTAGATTGCCTTGAAGGTGGGGATGTAGCCCTGGTTTGTAACGCCGGGATGCCGGGCATATCTGACCCTGGCTATGAATTGATTTTGGCGGCTAATCGCCAAGGTATCCCGGTGGTCCCTATTCCCGGGCCGTCGGTAGTTACCACGGCGCTGGTGGTCTCCGGGCTGCCCACGGACAGGTTTATCTACATCGGCTTTCTGCCGCGTAAGGCTGGTAGCCGGCGGCGGTTCCTGCAGTCGGTGGCTGATGAGTCGGGCACTATAGTCGTCTTGGAATCTCCTCATCGGCTAGGAGCTGCCCTCAATGATATATGGCTGGTTCTCGGCGATAGAAAAGTAGCCGTTTGTCGTGAACTGACCAAGATTCATGAAGAGGTTTTCCGGGGGACAATAAGCCAGGCTATAGAACACTTTACCCAGCCGAGGGGAGAGTTTACTCTGGTTATTGAGGGCAAGGGAGAGAAGGAGAAGCCACAGTTGACCGAAGCTATTGAGCGGCAGTTACATAGTCTGCGTCAGTCCGGGGTAACGGCTAAGGAAGCGATAGCCAGGGTAGCTGGCGAAACCGGGTTATCAAAGAGGGAGCTATATCGCGCCTGGCTCAAGCTACTTTGAGGTTTTGACGTATTAAAAATTAGATTAGGGAGGAGTTATTAGATGCGACGAGGGTGTATGTCTTTAGGAGATGTGCAGTGCGATGAATGTCACCGGGTTATACCACATTCAGAGCGTTATTTGGTTATTGAGGAGACGAACGGTGTGGTGTTACGGCTGTGCGTGGATTGTAGCCTGAAGAAGGGTTATGCTCACTATAAAGAGGAGAAGGGTGAGCGGGTGCTAACCTTCTTTCCCGAGTGAGTATTAGTCGAGAAGATTATGGGTGAGAGAATTTTTATTGGAGTGGCTTGGCCCTATGCTGATGGGCCGTTACATCTGGGTCATATTGCCGGGGCATATTTGCCATCGGATATATTTGCCCGCTACCATCGTATTAAGGGGAATGAGGTATTAATGGTATCGGGTTCGGACCAGCATGGTACGCCGATAACAATTAAGGCTGAGCAAGAGGGAAAGAAGCCTGAAGAGATAGCCAACCACTATCATCAGCAGTTTCTTGATTCGTGGCAGAAGTTAGGTATCTCCTTTGATTTATTTACCCGGACCGGCACCGCTAATCATGCCGAGGTATCACACGATTTTTTCCTCACCCTGTTAAATAGAGGCTATATTTATAAGGCAACCGTGTCCCAGCCCTTTTGTCCTCATTGCCGGCGCTTTTTGAGCGACCGCTATGTTGAGGGCACCTGCCCCTACTGCCACTTTTCTGGAGCCCGGGGTGACCAGTGTGATGAGTGTGGTAAGCCGATGACTCCTGCCGAACTGATTGACCCCCGCTGTAAACTATGTGCTACCACTCCCCAGTTTAAGGACTCGGAGCACTTCTTTTTTAGGCTCTCGGCTTTTCAAGACAGGCTTTTAGCCTGGATGAAAGGGCAGACCCACTGGAGACAGAATGTGCTTAACTTTACTATGCGCTATGTGGAGGAGGGGCTGAAGGACAGGGCTATCACCCGCGATATAGATTGGGGGGTACCGGTGCCGCTGGATGGCTTTGAGGGCAAGCGTCTTTATGTGTGGTTTGAGGCTGTCATCGGCTACCTCTCGGCGACTAAGGAGTGGGCTAAGTCCAGTGGGGATGAGGCAAAGTGGCGCTCTTTCTGGCAGGGGAATGAGGCCAAGAGCTATTATTTTATTGGTAAGGATAATATCATCTTCCATACCACCATCTGGCCGGCGATGTTGATGGGCTACGATGGACTCAATCTCCCTTATGATGTGCCGGCTAATGAGTTCTTAACTATTGAGGGCAGTAAGCTTTCTACCAGTCGTAACTGGGCGGTGTGGTTACCTGATTATCTCTCCCGCTATGAGCCCGACCCGTTGCGTTACCTGTTATCCATAAGCATGCCTGAAACCGGGGATACCAATTTTTCCTGGCGAGAGTTTGTGCGGCGTAACAATGACGAGCTGGTAGCCACCTACGGCAACCTGGTTCATCGGGTGCTCACTTTTGTCTATCGCAACTTTGATGGCAGTGTGCCCACGCCCGGGGAATTTGATAGCCGTAGTCAGGCGGTTATTGATATGGCTAAGGATACCCTTAATACGGTGGATAGGCTGCTTTCCCAATGCCATTTTAGGGAAGCAATGAGGTCGGCTATGTCCTTGGCTCAGGATACTAACCGCTACCTGGAAGAGAAATCACCGTGGAAGGTAATTAAGGAGGATAAACAGGCTGCCGCCACTGCCTTATATGTTGCTATTTCAGTTATTTCGTGCCTCAGGACAGCGCTGTATCCCTTTTTACCCTTTAGTTCTCAGAAGCTGCACCGGTTTCTTGGTTTTGAGGGTAGCGTAGAAGATGATGGCTGGCAGCCACATTTCCCATCACCGGGGCAGAAATTACTGCCCCCTGAGCCTCTATTTTCTAAATTGGATGAAGGGTTGATAGAAGAGGAGGTTAGCCGGTTGGGGCATGTTACGCACAATTTATGAACCTATCCAGGAAGATTTAGTCAAAGTAGAGGCTAGGCTGAGGTCGGTGTGCGAGGTTGATTTTCCCTGGCTGTCTAAGCTGTTAGCGCATAGCCTGAAGGAGGGGGGTAAGAGGATTCGCCCTGCCCTCGTTCTCCTATCGGGTAAGTTTTACGACTACGACCTTAGTTACCTGTTGCCGATGGCTACGGCGGTTGAGATTCTGCATACCGCAACTCTGGTTCATGATGATGCTATTGATAACTCTGCGGTTCGCCGTGGTCGTCCCACGATTAATAAAGTGTGGGGTGAAGACAAAGCAATACTGCTTGGGGACTACCTGTTGGGTAAGTCTAAAGAGCTGGTGGCTGATACCCAAAATCTGCGGGTGATAAGGCTCTTTGCCCAGACCTTTATGACTATTTCTAGCGGAGAGCTAAATCAAGCCTTCAGCGCTTTTAATTTGGAGCAGACCCGTGAGCAATACCTGCAAAGGATTTCCGGTAAGACTGCCTGTCTACTTTCCCTGGCTACCGAGTCAGGGGCTATTTTGAGCCAGGCTCCGGAAAAATCAGTCGAGGCGCTAAAAGGATATGGTCATAATCTTGGTATCGCCTTTCAGATTGTGGATGATATCCTGGATTTTATTGGCACCGAGGAGGAAATGGGCAAGCCCGTAGGCTCAGATTTAGCTCAAGGCACCCTTACCCTGCCGGCAATACTTCTTCTGGAGCGCTACCCTGAGGATAATCCGGTAAGGAGGTTGTTTCAGAACGAGGATAGGCAAAGAAATATAGAACTGGCGATGGAGCTAGTCCGTAACTCGTCAATCACTGAGGAGTGCTATGCTGTTGCCTCGGATTATTGTGCCCAGGCGTGCCATAATCTTAGCCTATTGCCGGATAATGCCAGTCGGCGGTCGTTAATAAAATTAGCCGATTATGTGGTAAAACGAAGAAAATAATTGGGGGGTGAAGCCCCTCTATTCGCCCTCAACCTGAATGCTGCCGTCGTGGTAGGTTTCCCTTTTACGGGTAGGTATTGTTTGCTTGAACTGGTCAATAACATACTGGCAGGCGGCAAAGCCCTCCTGGCGGTGGGCAGCAGCTACAGC
>JAUWIC010000024.1 GCA_030605575.1 Dehalococcoidia bacterium | reverse complement strand
TAGCCTGCCGACTTACCGACCGACCACTGCGTCCGCTTTTGCCTAAGGGATGGCGTAATGAAATTCAGCTCATAGTTACTGTCCTTTCCGCTGACCGGGAAAATGACCCTGACATCCTGGCAGTTATTGGCAGCTCGGCTGTTCTATCAATATCAGAAGTGCCATTTGATGGTCCAGTGAGTGCTGTCCATATCGGCTATATTAATGACGAGCTTATATTAAATCCAACATTAGCCCAGCTTGAAGATAGCCAACTTGACCTCGTTGTGGCTAGTACCAAAGAAGCGGTAGTAATGATAGAGGCCGGAGCCAGGGAGGTCTCAGAAGATATTGTTACTCAGGCAATTAGATTTGGCCATGAGGCAAACCAAGATATTATCAAGCTTCAACAGCAGCTTCAGCAGACTTGCGGTAAACCTAAGGTAGAAGCCCCTATTACTGAGGTTAACCCCGAGGTAGCTTCAGCCACTTCGTCAACTATTAACGGAAGGCTTGCCCAGGCGCTAAGTCAACCGGAAAAATCACAACGAGAACAGGCACTTGGTAATCTAAAGGAGGAACTTGTGGAGTGCCTGGCAGAATCATTCCCTGAAGAAGATATACTCTCCGCCTTTGAGGCAATGGTCAGGGCTGAAATAAGAACTAACATCCTGGACAAAGCCCAGCGGGTCAGCGGTCATAGTTTAACCGAGGTCCGCCCCATAAGCTGCGAATTAGGACTTCTGCCTCGCACCCACGGGTCAGCCCTATTCACCAGAGGCCAAACTCAAGTACTGACAATTGCTACTTTAGGTTCTACCAGGAAGGAGCAGCGACTTGACGGCTTAGGTATAGAGGAAACTAAACGGTTCATCCATCACTATAATTTCCCCCCCTTCTCCAGCGGTGAAGTGAAACGTATTGGTTCACCTGGCCGGCGTGAAATTGGACATGGTGCTCTGGCTGAACGAGCCCTTATACCAGTGCTACCTAAAGATGAGGATTTTCCTTATACCATTCGCTTGGTCTCGGAGGTTTTGAGTTCTAGTGGAAGCACATCTATGGCCAGTGTCTGTGCCTCAAGCCTATCCCTGATGGACGCCGGGATACCGATAAAGAGAGCAGTAGCTGGACTAGCTATGGGCTTGGTCACCGACGAGAAGGGTAACTATGTTATTTTAACTGATATTGAGGGCATAGAGGATGCTTATGGTGATATGGATTTCAAGATAGCTGGCACCACCGAAGGTATCACTGCCCTCCAGCTAGATATTAAGCTCAAGGGCATAAACCTAGAAATTCTGGGAGAAGCACTAGCTCAAGCCCGAGAGGCTCGTTTGTTTATCCTGGGCGTGATGGAGCAAACCATCGCCTCCAGTCGACCTGAAATCAGTCCCCATGCCCCCCGAGTGTATAAGATAATGGTTAACCCTGATAAAATTGGTAGTGTAATCGGCACCGGAGGTAAAACAATCAGGTCAATTACTGATGAAACTAAAGCAACTATTGATATCGAAAATGATGGTACCGTGCTCATCAGTTCACCTGATGAAGAAGCAGCCCGTAGAGCTATTGAAATCATCGAAAGTCTGACTAAAGAGGTAGAAGTTGGCAGTATCTATACCGGAAAAGTAACCCGCCTGCTGAACTTCGGCGCTATGGTTGAGATTCTCCCCGGTAAAGAAGGCTTGGTTCACATTAGTGAACTGGCTGAGTATCGGGTATCCAAGGTCGAGGATATAGTTAAAGTAGGCGATGAGATTACGGTTAAAGTAATTGGCATCGACGAATTGGGTAGGACAAACCTGTCACGACGGGCAGTGTTTGAAAAGCTTTCTAGAATGCCCACGCCTGGAGTAAAAGATACGCTGGCTACCAACCACCCATTTAAAAAACGGCGTGAGGTTCACCATAACCGAGGTAGAAGCTTCCCCAAGCATCCTTAAGCATCCTTCGGGTAAAAGGGGATAAATATGAAGCCAATAAGAGTAGTAGTAAACGGGGCATCAGGCAGAATGGGGCGAGAGGTGATTAATGCCCTCTGCCGTGAGCCCGAAACACAGGTAGTAGGCGCTGTAGAACTACAGGTTACTGAGGACCAGCTACCTCTGCCTGATAGCTCCGGTGTAGTGCCCTTTTCTTCCAACCTGGACGATATTCTCACCAGTTGCCAGCCTGACGTGCTAGTAGACTTTACTACTGCCCAGGCTACCATGCCCGCAGTGCGCATCGCCACTAAACGGGGGGTCAATTTAGTAATAGGAACCACCGGGTTGACCGCCGATGAAATTAATGAAATTGAGCGACTATCAATAGCCTGCCAGGTCGGGGTAGCGGTAGCCCCCAACTTTGCTCTGGGAGCAGTGGTAATGATACACCTAGCTAAAATAGCCGCCAAGTACTTTGACTATGCCGAAATTATAGAACTACACCACAACCGGAAAGCTGACTCACCTTCAGGAACTGCCCTATCCACAGCCAAAGCAATGGCAGAAGCCAAAGGTAAACCGTTCTACCTCCCGGAACAAAGGAAGCCCTCAAATAGCCGGGGACAGCAGGTTGAAGGTGTTGCCCTTCATAGCGTGCGTTTACCCGGGCTTATGGCACACCAGGAGATAATCCTGGGTGGACAAGGGCAAACGCTAAGCATACGACATGATACCATTAACCGAGAATGTTATATGCCAGGTGTTATACTGGCTATTAAGAAGGTAGTTAAACACAAAGGGCTAATCTACGGTCTAGATAAGCTACTCGGTTTATAGGAGAGGATGATGAAGGGATATAATGTAGCCGTTGTTGGTGCCACCGGGCTCGTAGGGCAGGAGTTCATTAAGGTGCTAGAGCAACGTAACTTCCCTATGACCTCAATTCAGCTTTTAGCCTCAGAGCGCTCAGTCGGCAAGAAGTTGTTTGTTACCCACCGAGAGATTGAAGTCAAAGAGACTACTTCCGAGTCCTTCAAAAGAATAGATATTGCTTTATTCTCAGCTGGCGCCGAGATTAGTCGCTACTTCTCACCTATAGCTGCTCAATCAGGAGCTGTAGTTGTTGATAATAGCTCCGCTTTTAGAACGGTGGATACCGTCCCCCTGGTAGTGCCTGAGGTCAATCCCGAAGACATTAAGTGGCATAAGGGAATTATAGCTAACCCTAATTGCTCCACTATTCAAATGGTGGTAGCCCTATACCCACTACATAAGGTTAATCCCATCAAGCGAATTGTCGCCGCTACCTACCAGGCAGTATCAGGCACCGGTTCGGCAGCCGTAGATGAACTAACCGCCCAGGCTAAGCAAGTACTGAACGGACAGACTACTATTCCCCATGTTTACCCTCACCAAATAGCCTTTAATGTGCTACCCGAGATAGACGTTTTTCTGGACAACGGCTATACTAAAGAAGAGTGGAAGCTGGTGGAAGAAACCAGGAAAATAATGCATGCTGAGGATATAGCTATCTCAACCACTTGTGTGCGAGTTCCGGTATTTACCGGCCATAGTATGGCGGTCAGTATAGAATTCTCCCAGCCTATGTCTCCTGAAGAGGCACGGCGTATTCTTGCCCAAGCTCCAGGGGTTAAAATAATGGATGACCCGGTTATCAGCCTTTACCCTCAGCCGTGGTCAGCCGCCGGTACCGATGAGGTTTTCGTCGGACGTATTCGTCGGGATACGTCTCGCCCTGATGGTCTAGTAATATGGATTGTTGCCGACAATCTGCGCAAGGGAGCGGCTCTAAATACCGTCCAGATTGCTGAAGAGATGATTAAAAGGGAATGGATACACCCGTCCAGGGCTAAGAAATGAAAAAACTAGGGCGATTGATAACAGCAATGGTAACCCCCTTTGATGAAGAAGGGAAGGTTAACTACGAACAGGCTAAGAAGCTAGCTTTAGCCTTGCTCAACTCGGGAAGTGACGGGATATTAGTTGTGGGCACAACCGGGGAATCACCCACCCTTATCCGAGAGGAGGAGCTACGTCTCTTCAGTGAGGTGAAATCAGCCGTAGGTGAACGAGGCACAGTGATAGCTGGCACCGGCAGCAATAACACCGCTGAAGCCCTGGCGACGACCAAAGGGGCAGAGCAAATTGGGGTTGATGCCTGCTTACTGGTAGTCCCTTACTATAATAAACCTACCCAAGAAGGCTTATATCAACACTTCAAGGCTATTGCCGAGAGCACCAGCCTACCCTGTATTCTGTATAATGTGCCGTCACGCACCGTTACCAGCCTATCCGCCGACACCACTATCAAACTAAGCCACATAGACAACATTATTGGCATCAAGGAAGCCAGTGGTAACCTGGGGCAAGTTTCCAAGATTATTAGTAATACGGGACAGGATTTCCTGGTCTGGAGTGGTAATGATGGTGATACCCTGCCCATATTAACCCTGGGTGGCTACGGGGTGGTTAGTGTTGCCTCACACCTGGTTGGTAACCAAATCAAGGAAATGATTGATAGCTTTATTAACGGTAAAAGCGGTGAGGCCACCAGCATACATCGTCATCTTCTACCCCTAATTAATGCTTTATTTATTGTCTCCAACCCCATTCCGGTCAAATATGCCCTCAACCATATTGGCTTTAATGTAGGCAAGCCACGCCTGCCCCTTACCGAGGCCGATGAAAAATCAGCCGCCTTTATAAGAGATACCCTCAAAAACTACCACATTGACCTGCCGGTATAAGAGCCAAACCCCCTTTAGATATTTATTAACCCACCCCCTTTATCCCCCTCCCTTTGACTCTCCATAATAGGGGTATATATTCCTCTCATAGGGGGAAGAAATTTTAGAGAGGGGCTCCGCCCCTCTCTTACTTACACTCCCCCCTTCCCTTAATAAGGGAAGGGGGTCAGGCGGGTTCCCAGAAAAATCTTTGATTTTTCTGGGTGCCTAGGGGGATAGGTCAATAAATCTACTAAAAGATAGGCATCTTGTGGATGGTTTGCTCCCGCTCGGCGCCTACCGAGATGATATTGACCGGGCAAGAAATAAGCTCTTCCAGCCTGGCTACGTATTGTTGAGCATCAATAGGTAGTTGCTCATAGTCTCTGATGTCGCTGGTCGGAGACTGCCACCCGGGTAGCTCCTCATAGACAGGTTGACACCGTTCTAAACTAGCTACATTACCCGGGAAATAATCAATGGTCTTGCCATCCAGTTTGTAGCCGACACATATCTTGAGGCGAGGGAGGGTATCAAGAACGTCAAGGCGGGTAATCGCCGCCCCGGTAAAGCCATTAATTCGGGTGCTAAAGCGAGCGGCAACAGCATCAAACCAGCCGCAACGGCGGGGGCGACCGGTAGTAGTGCCATACTCGTGAGCTCGCTCCCGAATCAAGTTACCAGTTTCGTCCTTCAACTCGGTAGGCAAGGGACCACTACCAACCCTGGTGCAGTAGGCCTTAAACACACCTAGAACACGACTAATCCCGGTAGGACCTAAACCGGCGCCTAAACAGCCTCCTCCGGCTAACGGTGATGATGAGGTAGTATAAGGATAAGTGCCGAAATCAGGGTCAAGTAACGTCCCCTGGGCTCCCTCTAATATCACCAGTTCATCCTTAGCCAGCGCTTCCTCCAGCATTATTGTTGTCTCCCGAATATGAGGGGCCAGGCGCTCCCCATACTGGCAATACTGACTATATATCTCATCCAATGACAGCGGGCTAACCCCGTAAACTTTGGTCAAAATAACGTTCTTGTAGTCAAGGATAAAACGAAGTCGCTCCACTAATGCCTCTTTATCCAAAAGGTCGCCGACTCTAATACCTAACCTGGCTGTTTTGTCAGCAAAGGCAGGACCTATACCTTTTCGGGTTGTGCCCAGTGCCTTTCCGCCCCGCAATTCTTCCTCCAGACCATCAAGGAGGACATGATAGGGCATAATCAAGTTAGCCCGGTCACTAATAAACAGCCTGCTGGTATCTATACCCCGCTGGTTAAGCTGGGCCATCTCATCAATCAGTACCTTGGGATTAACCACCACCCCATTACCAATAATGCACACCACCTGGGGATAAAAAATACCAGACGGGATAAGGTGCAGCCTAAACTCACCGTAGGGGTTAACTACCGTATGCCCGGCATTATCACCCCCGGAAAAACGCACCACCACCCTGGCTCTTTCCGCCAGGAGGTCAACCACCTTGCCCTTCCCTTCATCCCCCCACTGAGCCCCAATAATAGCAATTACCGGCATTATCTCCTCCTAGAGGTTGATAAATAACCTCCCCAAGCTACTTAGTTTTTGTTTGCTGCCGGACATAAATTAACCTTTGCCCGGCGGTGACAAAGCTAAATACGGCGATAACCGCTAGGGCAATAATTAAGGCATAATTAACGAACGGGCTTAGCCAAAGGCCCACCACCAGCACAATCACCCTCTCGGGGCGAGTAAACAATCCTACCTGACACTCCAGACCGAGTGCTTCTGCCCTGGCCCTGATATAACTCACCAGCGGTGAACCGATTAAAGCCAGACAAACAACCAGTATCCCCACAGTGGAACGGTCGCTAAAGAACAGGTAGAAGACTAAAATACCCAACAGTGGCACGGCATCAGATACACGGTCAAGCACCGAGTCAAGGACAGCACCAAAAAGGGTAACCTGGTTAGTGCGGCGAGCCAGAGCTCCATCCAGCATATCAAAAAAGCCGGCAACAAGAACCACAAAACCAGCAATGAAAAGGTATCCGGTAGCAATAAGTACTGCCGCGCCGAGGGTTATTACAAAGCCAGTCAGAGTTAAGGTAGTGGGGGTGATATGTCTCCTCGCCAGGAACTGTACTGCTGGCTCAGTTAGATAATAGGCAGATTTACGAACTTGGGTCAGTTTTGCCATAAAATCTTGCTTTTCGGGAAAACACTCTATCCAGTATTTCCATGAGCTCTTGTTTGAACGAAACCGGTTCTCTCTGAGACTCGCCAAGCACGGTAATATAATAATTTAACACCCTTTGGGCAACGTATTCCCAGTCATACTCTTCTGCTTTAAGCCTTCCCCTGGCTCCCATCTGCTGGCGAAGTGACTCATCACTCATAAGAGATATTAGAGCTTGGGCTAACCTAGCCTCATCTTTGGGTGGCACTAATAAAGCCTCAGCGCCATCAGTTACTAGGCTGGCATAACCCTCTATATTGGAGGCAACGACCGGCTTTCCCACCGCCATAGCCTCAAGCAAAACGATGCCAAAGCTTTCCCAACCAGTGGCTGGGGCACAACAAATATCAGCTGTCTTATAATATCGGGGTAATTCCCGGTGGGAGGCATAGCCCACAAAAACAACATCCTTTAAATCGCTTTGCTTAACCTCCTTCTCATACTTATGGCGCCGTCTAGTGCCCGGACCGACTATAATAAGCCGTGAGTTAGGAATATCGTGTTTAACCAGCTGGTAGGCTTTAAGTAGATAGTCCAAGCCTTTTCGTTTCTCAAGACGACCGACAAACAGAATATTCAGTTTCCCGTCACAGAATTCGTCAATTGGTGTTGCCTCAGGAGAAAAATGCTCCGTATCCACACCATTAGGGATAATTTCATAGTTACCCGGGAAATGTTTATTAACAAACTCCATAGCTGGCTTAGACACCGCAATTCTGCCGTCAAGCTTACTAACCCATCTTTTCAAAAGCAGGGAGTTTAATGGCTTAGTAAGACTATACCCACGTCCGTTAAAGGCGTGAAAGGTGCCTACATTCACCGTACGTGAAAAACGGAGCACATTAATACACAACGTGGGCATCAAGGGTTCATGAAGGTGGATAATGTCAAATTTCTCTTCATCAAGCACAGTTTTTATGCTTGGCGGTAACCTCGGTGATATAGTAACCCGGGCAATAGAACCACTGGTAGGAATAGGTCGCGGTTTACCGCCGGGTATAAACATACCACCAAGGGTAGTAACAACTTGAGAAGCCGGGGCAATGACCTTCACATCGTGACCCATCCGAGCCAGATGACGCCCCAGAGAGGAAATATGATTGGCTACACCACCGGGGTAGGCAAAATCATAAGGAGAGACTAATGCTATCTTCATTTATAGCTGCCTAACCTCCTACCGATTGGCTCAGGTTATCACTCCGAAGCAGGTCGTTTCTCCCCAGCTTTCTGGGCGCTAACGATGAACTCTTCCACCATTCGGCGGGCTTCATCATCGGTATACTGAACAGGTGGTGATTTCATAAAGTAGGCCGAGGGAGCTACCAGTGCCCCCTTCAATCCACGGTCTAAGGCAAGTTTACAGCACCTTATAGCATCAATAACCACCCCGGCTGAGTTCGGGCTATCCCATACTTCAAGTTTCAGCTCCAGGTTTAGCGGAACATCACCGAAGGTTCGCCCTTCCATTCTAATATGGCAAAATTTACGGTCCTTGAGCCAGGGGACATAATCACTAGGACCAACATGAATATCATCAGGGTCAAGCTTATAATCCAGCTGAGAGGTGACCGCGGTAGTCTTAGATATTTTCTTAGACTCAAGGCGCTCCCGCTCTAACATGTTTAAGAAGTCGGTGTTACCCCCAAAGTTCAATTGATAGGTTCGCTCTAGCTTAACTCCACGGTCTCTAAACAGCCGGGTAAGCACACGATGAACAATGGTCGCCCCAACCTGAGATTTTATATCATCACCAATAACGGGAAGCCCCAGTTCCTCAAAGCGCTTCTGCCAATACTTCTCTCGAGCGATAAAGACCGGGATACAGTTGACAAAGCCGCAACCAGCCGCCAGCACCTGCTCAATGTACCATTTAGTGGCTTCCTCACTACCCACCGGCAAGTAATTAAGCACCACATTAGTCTGGGTTTCCTTAAGGATTTTGACAATATCAACTGTTGAGCCGGGCGCCTTTTCTATCATTTGCGATAGATACTTACCTAAACCATCGTGGGTCATACCCCGCTGAATCTTAACCCCGGTAGACGGCACCTCGGTAAATTTAAAGGTATTATTAGGTGGAGTAAAAATTGCCTCGGCTAAGTCCTTGCCAACCTTATTCTTATCAATATCAAAAGCAGCCACAAAATTGATATCACTTATATGGTAACCACCCAGGTTAACATGCATGAGCCCGGGTACGAATGCCGTCTCTTTTGCCTTCTTATAGTAGTAAACACCCTGAATCAGGGACGAGGCACAGTTGCCCACTCCTATTATCGCCACATTTATATTAGCCAAAGTCCAGCCTCGCTCCTTTCTAACCGTAGAAAGTTACCACAGAAGACAATACCACAAATTAGATTGCTACCACAACTAGGCACAAAGTGAAAAGGCGTACTTTAGTTAAGAATTACCACGCCTTACCCTGTCCAATATACCTACAGGCTTATTATAAAAAAATACAAGTAAATATCCTGCCTTAGCACAGGTATATTGAAGTATTTTAATCCTCTCCACCCCGCCTTATACCTTCAACATGAGAAATCAGCTACAATTAACCTTGACCAATTCTAAATACTTTAGTCCCACATACAGGACAGACTCCCCGAGTAGCTGGTCTCCCATTCTTCAAGGTAACACGCTGGGGATTTCTTATTTCTACCTTCCTTCTACACTTGAAACAATACGCTTGCATTTATTACCTCCTTTTTCAACACTGGTTGAACTATATTTCTATTATATGCAAGCTGTCAAGGCTTTTTAAAATTTTTATTTACCAAAACCAGACTCAGCTAGAGAACCAGCTACAAAAAGACCTTTTCCGGCTGCCATTGCCCTCTTTCAGGATTGAAGCGTAGCACGCCTAAGAAACAACCGTCAAGGGTATAAACCCGACAATGGCTTTCCAAAGAAGACCGAGCTCCGGGGTATTGTTTGAGGTAATCAGTTTCCTGACTACCGGCATCATTGCCTAAAACTAAGGGGCGGCCATTTCTTATCAGCCGTCCCGTATCAGGGCTAACCACGATGGCTGCCCAATGTAAAAGCACAATATCTATGGGGTAAACAAAGTGCTGCCAGTAGCCATAACGAAAGGCACGCTCCAGTTGGGGTAGTGAAACTGCATCCTCTATATCAAAAAGACCGTACCGCAAACGGATTAGGCTCTTTAAATTAGCCCCACAATCAAGGGCTTGCCCCAAATCATGAGCCAGGGAACGGATATAGGTACCCTTACCACATACCACCTCTATGGTAACTACCGGCGGCTGCCAGTCTATAAGCTCTAAATGATAGATTCTGGTCAGCCTACTTTTCCTCTCGACCTCGATACCAGCTCGCGCCAATTCGTAAAGTCGCTTACCGTGATACTTCACGGCGCTATACATCGGAGGCGTCTGCTGGATTAAACCGCAAAAAGAGGTAAGTACCGACTTCAATTGTTCCTGGCTAATACCAGAGGCGTCCCCCCTCCGAGTAATCTTGCCACTGGCATCATAGGTATCGGTAGCCACACCCAATTCAATCTGAGCCCGATAAGCCTTAGTCGCCTCTAGCAGGAACTCAATAACCCGTGTCCCCCCACCAAGACAAACAGGTAAAACACCGGTAGCCTCTGGGTCAAGAGTACCAGCGTGCCCCACGCGTCGCTCCCCACTCCACCGCTTCACCATAGCCACCACGCCAAAAGAGGTCTCACCCCGAGGCTTATCAATATTTAGTATGCCATCCACAATCAACCTTTATCCTGGTCAGAAGGGCTAGGTGTAGTATCCTGATCAGAAGGGCTAGGTGTAGCAACCTGGTCGATTAGCTGCAAGAGGTGGTCTCCCTGCCTAATAGAATCATCCCACTGAAAGCTTAGCTTAGGAATGCGCCGTAACCTCAGACGCCTAGCTAACTCATTACGGAAGAAACCAGCGGCGGTAGCTAAGGCGCTTAATGTGTCTTGTTTTTCTTCCTCACTAGCTATGCAACTGACGAATATCTTAGCATGTCTCAGGTCAGGAGAGGTGGAAACTTCAGTCACAGCCACGAAACTACCAAGTCGTGGGTCTTTGACCTGGCGCTGAAGTAATTCACTAATTTCCCGGCGAATGAGCTTATTCACCTGCTCAATACGATGTGTCATATGTCCTCAATCAGCCGGCTACCTATTGCTGAACTTCCTTCCTGAAGAACTCCAATATATCGCCAACTTGAAATTCATTAAAATCGTCAACGCCTACCCCACACTCATAGCCAGTAGCCACTTCCTTAACATCATCCTTAAACCGCCGGAGACTGCTAACCGTAGATTCACACACCACCTGCTCCTCACGCCACAGCCTAGCCGAGACCCCCCGACTCACTTTACCTTCAATAACATAGACACCAGCCACCCTTTCCTTCTTACTGGTAGGGAAGATGGCTCGTACCTCAGCCCGCCCCTCAACAACCTCAACATAGGAAGGCTCTAACATGCCCTTGAGTGCCTTACCCACATCATCTACCAAATCGTAAATTACATCGTAAGCACGGATGCTCACTCCTTCGGCCTCAGCCAAATGGCGCGCTCCAGGCTGACAGCCGACGCCAAAACCAATAATGATTCCCTTAGAAGCGATAGCTAACATAACATCAGTCTCAGTAATATTACCCGTGCCACTATGGATAACTCTAACCCGGACTTCCTCCGTTCCCAACTGTTCTAAAGAACTTCTTATCGGCTCGATACTGCCTTGAACATCAGCCCTGAGAATAATATTAAGCTCTTTTACCTGACCAGCACTTATTTGGTCATAGAGAGTGCTAAGGCTCACCGATTTAGACTCTTGCTGCGTCTCCTCTAGACGCCTTTGGATTAAAGTCTGAGCCTGGCGCTCGCCAGGCACAACCCTCAGCCCATCTCCCACCTGGGGCACACTAGTTAAGCCCAGGATTTCAACCGGGGTAGCTGGCTCAGCCTTTCTCACCCGCTTACCCATATCATCAAACATAGCCTTTACCCTACCCCAGGTGGTGCCAACTACGATGGTGTCGCCAAGTCTTAAGGTTCCGGTTTGAACTAACACTGT
>JAUWIC010000026.1 GCA_030605575.1 Dehalococcoidia bacterium | reverse complement strand
GCCGATGTGGTGGCTATTGCCCCGGCTACAGCCTGTATCATTGCCAAGCTGGCTGCCGGTATCGCTGATGATATGCTTAGTTGCACCGTGCTGGCGACCCAAGCCCCGGTTATCTTAGCCCCAGCCATGCATACTAATATGTTCCAGAACCCCATCACTCAGGAAAACCTAACTAAGCTTAAAGCCCGAGGTTTTATTATCGTTGGTCCTGAGCATGGTCGTCTTACCTCAGGCGAGGTAGGCTTGGGACGCCTGGCTGAGGTTGACGAAATCATAGATGCCATCAGTAAAGTGTTACAACGAGGCAGAGACCTGTCCGGTAAACGCATTGTGGTTACCGCCGGCGGCACTCAAGAGCCCGTTGACCCTGCCCGCCATATTGGAAATCGCTCCTCAGGTAAGATGGGTTATGCCCTGGCTGAGGCAGCCAGGGATAGAGGGGCTGAGGTCAAGCTAATTACCGCCCCCACCTCCCTACCCGAGCCGACTGGTATTGAGGTTAGCCAGATAAAAACGGCTGCCCAGATGAAGGAGGCGGTAGCCAAGGCTGTAACTCAAGCCGATGCCCTGATTATGGCGGCGGCGGTCACTTACTACCAGCCGAAGAGTGTAGCCAAAGCCAAAATTAAGAAAGAAACCCCCAGTCTAACCCTAGAGCTAATCAGGACACCCGATATTCTGACCGAAGTCAAGGGCAACTTCCTCAAGGTCGGCTTCGCTGCCGAAAGTGAGAGTATAATCGCCAACGCCAAACAAAAGCTTCAGCAAAAACAGCTTGACCTCATCGTGGCTAACGATATTACCGACCCGAGTAGCGGCTTCGGCACCGACACCAATAAAGTAACCCTGATAGATAAACAGGGCAACGTAGAAGATTTCCCCCTCCTCACCAAAAGAGAAGTAGCCGATAAGATACTGGACAGGGTGGTGGGGATGCTAGCGAATCGAAATGAAAAAGCCTCAAACTAACTATGCCTTTATTGACGGAACTAACCTTCATCGAACTATGCAAGAGGTAGGTTGGGATTTAGACTACCGCCGATTCAGAATATACTTGAGTGAGCATTATGGTGTTGGTAAGACATATTACTTCATTGGCTATATGCCGGAGAATACGCCTCTTTATACCTTCTTGCAGTCTGTGGGCTACGTGATAATATTCAAGCCCATTCTAAAAACGCCAGACGGCAAGGTTAAAGGCAATTGTGACGCTGAGTTAGTGTTACAAGTTATGATAGACTTGGACAGTTACGAAAAGGCGGTAATAGTAAGCAGTGACGGGGATTTTTACTGTCTAGTGAACTACTTGCGCGAGAAAAATAAACTGGAATGTGTGTTAGCACCGTGTAAAGCGGGCTGTTCACATTTGCTAGATATAGCGTCTAAAGGGCGAGTAGCGTATTTAGACAATTTGCGCGGGAAATTGGAATTTAAAAAGAAAAGCCCCCTGTAAGGACGGAACCTCACAGGGTGCTTTTCGTCGTGATTCTGTATAAAGAATAACAAATTTTGTTGAAATTGTCAACAGCCACTTGGTAAGGGGGTAAAGAAATAAGGTATGCAGGTCTTGACTATTTGAAATATCCTGATACTAGAGAACATGAAGGTAGATATACGTATACATGTGGACATTGTAACACTATGGTTGCTGGTATTGTCGTATCAGTATATCAAGTAGACTTTGGAAGTGTCATGTGGGTGCTCTGCACAAACTGCGGTTATGGCTCTATCGTGAATAATGGTAGTCTTTATCCTGAAACTCTGTTTGGCCCAATTATAGAGGGTCTACCAAAGAATGTAGAAGAAGCATATCACGAGGCAAAGAGCTGTATGTCTGTAGATGCTTACACAGCTTGTGAATTATTATGTAGAAAAATCCTGATGCACGTTGCTGTTGAAAAAGGGGCAAAAGAAGGGGAATCATTTTCGGGATACCTTTCTTTCCTTGGAGAAAAGGGCTATATTACCCCACCTATGGAAAAATGGGTTGACCTCATTAGACAGCATGGAAACAAAGCAGCCCACTTACTTGAGCCACCTGATAGAACACGTGCAGAAAGCACGTTAATGTTTACCGCTGAACTGCTTCGTTTAATATATGAAATGGAACATATGGCAAATCAGTATACCCCTAAATCCAAAATGCCAAGGAAGGAATCATGAAAACCGCAGCTATTTATTGCAGAGTTACCAAAATAATCGCAAAAAGACGACTATGACAGAAACAACACAAACTCAATATGAGATGCCCAGGGCTTATGAGCCGGGGGAGGTGGAGCAGAAGTGGTACCGGTTCTGGCTGGAGAAGGGCTACTTTACACCCAAAATAGACCGGGAAAAGAAACCCTTCGTCATTATTATGCCACCACCCAATGTTACCGGCGAGCTTCATATCGGGCATGCCTTAACCGCCACCCTGGAGGACATCATGACCCGCTGGCATCGGATGAAAGGCGAGCCGACATTATGGCTGCCCGGGGTTGACCATGCCGGCATTGCCGCTCAGGTGGTGGTGGAGCAACTGCTGGCTGAAGAAGGACTAGACCGCCATGGGTTGGGCAGGGATAAATTCGTGGACAGAATGAGGCAGTGGGCAGATAAATGCCGTCAGACTATTGCCCAACAACACCAGAGGCTGGGGGCTTCCTGTGACTGGAGCCGGGAGCATTTCACCCTGGACGAGGCACCGAGCCGGGCGGTCAGGACTACCTTTGTCCATCTGTACGACAAAGGAATAATTTATCGCGGGGAACGGATAATAAACTGGTGCCCTCGCTGTGCTACCGCCCTCTCCGACCTTGAGGTGGAACTCAAAGAGATAATGGGGCATCTATATTATGTCCGCTATCCCCTGGCTGAAAGCAACCAGGATTTTATTACTGTAGCTACCACTCGACCGGAAACAATACTCGGTGACACCGCCGTAGCCGTAAACCCCAAAGACAAGCGGTTCAAGACAATGATAGGTAAAAAGGTCATCCTGCCTGCGGTAAACCGGGTAATACCTATTGTGGCTGATGAGGCTGTCGATCCCAGCTTTGGCACCGGGGCGGTTAAAATCACCCCGGCTCACGACCCTGTGGACTTTGAGGTAGCCAAGCGCCAGGGATTGCCTCTGGTAAATATCCTGAACCGGGATGCGACTATGAATGAAAATGCTGGACCCTACGCCGGGCTTGACCGGTTCGCCTGCCGCCAGGCTATACTATCCGACCTGAAAAGGGAGGGACTTCTGGAAAAAGTCGAGCCCCGTCCCCACTCGGTGGGACACTGCTGCCGTTGTCAGACGGTTATTGAACCGACAGCCAGTAAGCAATGGTTTATCACGACACAACCCCTAGCCCAACCGGCTATCAAAGCTATTACTGATGGGCGCATTAAAATTATCCCTGACCGATTCACCAAGGTCTACCTCAACTGGATGGAGAATATTCGCGATTGGTGCATCAGCCGCCAGCTATGGTGGGGACACCGAATCCCGGTGTGGTATTGTCCGGACTGTGGTGAGCTAACGGTAACTATTGAAGACGCTAAATCCTGTCGTCACTGCGGCTCAGCCAACATAGAACAGGACCCGGATGTTCTCGATACCTGGTTCAGCTCAGGGCTATGGACTCACTCCACCCTGGGCTGGCCCGATGATACTGAAGATTTACGTTACTTCTATCCAACCACAGTAATGGAAACCGGCTATGATATCCTCTTCTTCTGGGTAGCCAGAATGATTATGATGGGTCTGGAGAATACTGGCGACATTCCCTTCAGCACCGTTTACCTTCACGGTCTGGTGCGTGATGAGAAGGGGGAGAAGATGAGCAAGATTAAGGGCAACGTGCTTAATCCAGTTGACACCCTGAAAAAATATGGCACCGATGCCCTGCGCTTTGCCCTATCTACTGGCACATCGCCAGGAAATGACATCAAACTAACCCCAGCCAAGCTAGAAGGTGGACGCAACTTTGCCAACAAGCTGTGGAACGCCACCCGATTTATCATCAGAAATATTAAGACCACCGACACCAATATGGAAATTCAACGGAATTTGCTTCCCGTAGAAGACCGCTGGATTCTAAGCCGCTTGAGTCGTACCATATCCAGCGTAACCGGTCTGATGGAAGACTTCCAGTTTGGTGAAGCCCAGAGGCAGATTCATGATTTCCTGTGGGGTGAATTCTGCGACTGGTATATTGAAATAGCCAAAATTCGTCTTGACTCCGCAGATAAGGGGGTAGTATCACCACTGCCGATTCTGGTTTATGTCCTGGAGACCTCACTACGTCTGTTGCACCCCTTTATACCCTTCATAACTGAAGAGCTATGGCAAAGGCTGAAAAAGCATCTGCCCTGGCAGGAGGCTGAATCTATAATGGTAGCTGCCTACCCTGAGACCGGAGAGATAGCCACCGACCCGGAATCGGAGCGAGTTATGGAATCCATAATAGAAATAATCCGCTCCATCCGCAATGCCCGGGCACAATACAAAGTGGAGAGCACCAGGTGGATTGAAGCCCAAATCTATGCTGGCCTTCTTTTGCCAGCTATCACCCCTTATGCCCAAACCATTCAGACCCTGGCTCGGGCAAGACCGGTTACTTTCCTTGATAGCAGGCAGGAAAGTCAACCAGGAGAAAATGCCCTGGTATTAGTGCTCAAAGAGACTGAGGTAGTCATACCTATGGAAAGCATGATTGACCTGGAAGCTGAGAAGAAACGGCTACAAAAAGAGATAGAACGAAGCCAGGCTGAGATAGCCCAACTTGAAGCCAGGCTCAAGGACAGAGCCTTTCTAACCAAGGCACCACCAGCTATTGTGGATAAAGAACAGAATAAACTAGCCACCAGAAAGGCTAAACTAGAAAGGCTCAAACAGCAGCTTAGTAGATACTAATTTGATTTCGGGTAGGCTGAGTTTGCCAAAGCCCTGAGGATTAGTCTATAATTATCTCTGAAAAGCAAGCCGTAGTGCCCATAAAAGGAGAGTAGAAATGGATAAATTAGAGGTATTAAGAAGGTGTGACTTGTTCCGTGAGCTAAACGAGGAGCAACTTGGCCTTGTCGAGAAGATGTGTGACTGTGAAACATATGAGCCGGGGGCAGTTATATGCAAGCAAAACGTTCTGTATGATAGACTATATGTAATTGAAGATGGCTTGGTAGGGATTATTTTCGAAGCCGGACTACTGTCCCAGCGACAACTTCAGGCAGTTTCTAATTTTGAGACCTTTGGCTGGGGAGCGGTTATACCACCACACGTTTTTGCAGTTTCGTGCAAGGCTATAGAAAAGACAAAGGTGTTAGTCTTCAAGGGGGAAGACCTACTTGATCTATGTCATACTAATTGCGGGGTGGGCTGCATATTCTACCGTGGAATAGCTAAAGTGGTCACGGATAGACTGCAGGCGGCATTCATGCAACTATTAGGTGTTACCTCGCAAGACTAACCAGCTGATAACATTTGATTACCCCCCAGATAATGCCAAATTCATACCGCTTACCTGATGAATCAGTTGAACTTTACTTCGTTGACCAAGTTGGCTCACAGGGTTACTAAGCAAAGAACTCAGCAGGTCCAACGGAGAAGAATTTTGAGAGGAGTATCATCTTGGAAAAGGCAAAAGCAATCACCTCTATGATGGCGGAGAAAAGGGTTTTCCACCCTCCAGATGAACTCAGTAAAAGGGCATACATCAAGAGTCTGGATGAATATGAAAAGATTTATCAAAGGTCTATTGATGACCCTGAGGGATTCTGGGCAGAGATGGCAGAACAACTGGACTGGTTCAAGAAATGGGATAAGGTTCTGGTCGAGGATTTCAAAGAGGGTAAGCACCAGTGGTTTGTGGGTGGTAAGCTTAACGTTAGCTATAACTGCCTGGACAGGCACCTTAAGACCTGGAGGAAAAATAAGGCGGCGCTAATTTGGGAAGGAGACATTGGTGATAGCAAGACCCTTACCTATCAGGAGCTTTATTACCACGTGTGTAAATTTGCCAATGTGCTGAAGAAGCACGGGATTAAAAAGGGTGACCGGGTTACTATTTACCTCCCCATGATTCTTGAACTACCCACTGCCATGCTAGCCTGTGCCCGTATTGGTGCCATCCACAGCGTTGTTTTTGGTGGCTTTAGTGCCGACGCATTGAGAGATAGGATGCTGGACTGCGAGTCCGAATTCCTCATCTGTGCCGATGGCTACTATCGCGGTGGTAGAGTTATCAGGAGCAAGGACAATGCCGACGAAGCCCTTGAGTCCTGCCCCAAAGTAAAGGGTGTGATTGTGGTCAAGAGGGCTGACATCGGAGTAAATATGGAGGAAGGGCGGGACTACTGGTGGCATGATGAGATAGGTGCCGTGGATATTAAACCATATTGCGAGCCTGAAGTTATGGATGCTGAGGACCCGCTCTTCATCTTATACACCAGTGGTAGCACGGGGAAACCTAAGGGCGTGCTTCATACCCAGGCTGGCTATCTCCTATTTTGCTACCAGACAGTTAAGTGGGTATTTGATATAAAGGAAGAAGATACCTACTGGTGTACTGCCGATATTGGCTGGGTAACCGGTCATACCTATATCGTGTATGGACCACTAGCCTTGGGGGCAACCAGCCTGATGTTTGAGGGTGTGCCAAGCTACCCCCACCCGGATAGATTCTGGCAAATTGTGGACAAGCATAAGGTTAATATCTTCTATACCGCCCCTACTGCTATTAGAGCCATAATGAGAGAGGGAGATGAATGGCCTAATAAAAATGACCTAAGTAGTTTACGCATCCTGGGGACAGTCGGCGAACCGATTAACCCTGAAGCTTGGATGTGGTATTACAATGTGATCGGTAAAGGTAGGTGCCCCGTTGTTGATACCTGGTGGCAGACAGAGACCGGTGGCATACTAATTACCCCTCTACCCGGGGCTTTGCCGACCAAGCCAGGTTCAGCCTCACTACCATTCCCTGGAATCGTACCAGCAGTGCTGAGAGAGGATGGCTCAGTAGCTGATGTCAATGAAGGTGGTTACCTGGTAATTAAGCGGCCCTGGCCAGGTTTAATGCGAGGGGTGTTTGGTGAGCCAAAGAGATTTAAGGAGACTTATTTCATTAGATTCCCCGGGGTATATAATAGTGGAGATGGAGCTAGAGTGGATGAAGATGGCTATTATTGGTTAATGGGTCGTATAGATGATGTCATTAATGTATCAGGTCACCGTATAGGCACTGCCGAGGTCGAGAGTGCTCTAG
This sequence comes from Dehalococcoidia bacterium, assembly GCA_030605575.1. Lineage (GTDB taxonomy): Bacteria > Chloroflexota > Dehalococcoidia > Dehalococcoidales > E44-bin46 > E44-bin46. The sequence continues at coordinate 1,998 of JAUWIC010000026.1, read as the reverse complement.
TCTCCCACGAGCTAGTGGCTGAAGCCGCAGTTGTTGGTATGCCCCACGAGATTAAGGGACAGGGCATATATGCCTTCATTACTCTAAATGTTGGTGTGAAGAAGAGTGATGTCCTCAAGAAGGAGTTAATTGGTCATGTTCGTAAGGAAATCGGTCCGATAGCTGCTCCAGATAAGATTCAGTTTGCCGATGGTCTACCCAAGACCAGAAGCGGCAAGATTATGAGGCGGATACTAACCAAAATCGCCGCTGGTGATGTCAAAGAGCTGGGTGACACCAGTACCCTGGCTGACCCTTCGGTAGTTATCACCCTGGTCAAGGGGAGGCAGTAAAGAGGACAGTAGCTGGGTAGGAATTTATTTCTCTAATAAGGGAGCTAACAGTCAAAGCTAGTTTAGCTTCCTCCTGCTGAGCCTAATAAATCTAATAACTAATAACGGAGGTTTTTCTGCATGTCAAAAGATGATGTTGTCTGGGCTAACCCGGGTGCTTTGGGATTAGCTGCCTTTGGCTTCAATACTATTTTACTCCAAGTCCATAATATTGGTTTGATACCCAGTACAGTGCCCATAATTTGGGGGTTCTTTTGGGGGGGACTGGCTCAGATTATTGCCGGGATAATTGATGCTCGCCGGGGAGATACCTTTGGTCTAACCGCATTTGTCTCCTACGGTGTGTTCTGGATAGGTCTTGCTTCTGCTTTCCTTTTAGAATGGCTGGGTATAGTTACGCTTGATGGTCCCAGCCTGGCCTGGACTATGATAGCCTGGGGTATATTTACCGGCTATATGATAGCTGGTGCTCTTAAAATCTCCCGGGTGCACGTCTCCATATTTGTCTCACTGACAGTGCTCTTTGGCCTACTAGCAGGACATTTCTTTGGTGCAATACCAGCTTATATTGCCGGAATAGAGGGACTTTTCGTCGGTGCGGCTGCAGTCTACGGCTCAGCGGCAGTGATTATGAAGGCTCAATATGGACGCTGGGTACTACCTATCGGGTTATTGCCTAAAAAGCCGCAATAACTCAGGTACTTAGCTAGCTTCCCGGGGACTCATCAGCTACCAGCCCCCTGGGATAACCATTAATATTTAACTGCTGCAGTGCCTTCTTGGTATCACTGGCAATTCGTGCCTTGTCACACTGCTTTAGCCGATACTTAAATAGCCAGTAGGTAAACTCCTTTAGCTCGGTCAGGCTGATGGACTTAAGATGAGGATAGCCCTTCTCCCGCCGAAAACGCTTAAGCAATACCGGTTTAGTCACCCCATATATTCGCCGATAAACCTCACCCACCACATCATGCTCCCTATTACTATAACCCAAAGTCCGTCTCTCCTTGCGCACCTCCTCCTGCACCGCCAGAATTAAAGCCTCCTCCACAGTGATGCCATAAAAGTAGTTAAGATATTGATGATACTTACCACCGCCAATAAGCTCCTTGAATCGGTCAACGGTCAGGTTAAGTGGTGGTTGCCCGTGAAAGAGGAGAGCCGTCTTCTCGGCATCAGGTAATAAACCATCCACTGCCTGACACAGGCGCTCAGCCAGCAGTAACCAATCAAAAGCCTCGCCAGCGATAAGGTAACAGTAACGGCGCTGGTTATGGACTTCCTCAGCCACCGTCCACAACCCGATAGCCTCAAGCAGGGCGATATACCAGTGCTTACCACCGGTGATAGCCTGCTCTAAATATCCTATTACCCCATTATCACTGACCGGAGTCAACCGGGAAGACTGCAACTGGTTATCCATCAACTATACTCTCCAGACTGCTTAATGTTTTAAATAGGTCATTATTTCAGCTAACGGTCTGGTATTCAGTATATCCTGCGCCTGACACCACCCCCGCCTGGCTACCCCTATCCCGAAACGCATAAATTGTAGATGCTCAGTGCTATGGGCATCGGTGTTAATTACCAGCTTGACCCCCAGCTCCCTGGCCCGATAGGCATGAATATCCTTAAGGTCGAGCCGACTGGGCATAGCGTTGATTTC
>JAUWIC010000027.1 GCA_030605575.1 Dehalococcoidia bacterium | reverse complement strand
GCTGTTTGGATAGAGCCGCTATTACTGCCAGCACTGGCAGTGGCTATGACTCTATCCACCGTTAGCATAACGAACCGCGACCTTGCCTCTCTTAAAACTACACCTCGCCCGATACTTATTTCACTACTGCTTAACTACGTTATCATGGGAGGCATAATGCTGCTCATGGCGAGGTGGCTGATAAATGACAGTGAAATATGGGCCGGATTTGTAACCGTCGCTGCTATGCCGCCGGCGATTGCGGTGACGCCCTTTAGCTATATGCTAGGAGGTGACACCGTTTTCTCACTAATTGGCACCACCGGGTTATATCTAGCCGCACTGGGTCTTACACCGGGCATAATGATACTATTGCTCGGGGCTGATTTCGTTAATCCAGCCAGGCTACTGCTTATACTCGTGCAGTTAATAGTAATTCCACTAGCCGTATCTCGAGCATTGCTCTCCGCCGGCTTAGCTCAGAGTGTAATTAAGTGGCGGGATACAGCAATAAACTGGATTTTTTTCATTACGATTTACATCATCATCGGCTTAAACCGTCAGGTTTTCTTTGGACAGCCTGATATTTTGCTTAAGGTTGTCATCATATCTTTCGTTGTTACTTTCGCGGTAGGGCATGCCATTAACTTCATCGCCAGGAAATTAGATATAGACCGACCAAGCAGCATCAGCCGGATGGTAATGGGCACCAAGAAGAACACTGGCCTAGCCAGCGTGATTGCGCTTACCTTTCTTGGCGAAAGGGCAGCCCTTCCCGCAGCAATCCTCGCTGTGTTTGGTGTTTTAACCCTCGTGTGGTGGGGATTTTACTTTAAGAAAGAGGTTAAGAAAGAGGCCAAGTAAACCTGTAAGCCGAGTTCTGTACTCCGACTAATCGGAGCGGTGACCATCTATCTAGCCCTGATGTTACCACCAGGGTCAAGCGACCTACCCAGGGACAGGCCGGGCGTCCTTATGTCCCTCTGTTTGGTCTTGCTCCGGGTGGGGTTTACCCAGCCGACTGGTCACCCAGCCGCTGGTGAGCTCTTACCTCACCATTTCACCCTTACCCCGACTAAATCAGGGCGGTGTGTTTCTGTGGCACTTTCCGTAGGGTCGCCCCTCCTGGGTGTTACCCAGCACCCTGCCCGGCGGAGCTCGGACTTTCCTCCCGCCTAAGGCAAGCGGTCACCCGGTTTACTTGACCTACTTATACTGTAATATGAAGGCATTATAAAGTCAACTTGAACCCTAGCCCCTCTAAGACTCCCCCTTGGTTATTATCTCAGAGCAAGAGCGGCTAGATGGTGAGCCTCAGTGTTTTGCTGGCGTGGGATATGGGTGATAGTAAAGCCTGCCAGCCGGCTTTGCAGTTGCTTTACTCGTTGATATAAGGGTTTAAGAGTGGCTCTTTTCACCCGGTATTGACCATTGATTTGCCTCACCACCAGCTCTGAGTCTAAATATATATTAGCCTGGCTGGTACCCAACCTGGTGGCTTTCTCCAGGGCAGCGATGAGAGCCCGGTACTCGGCTTGATTATTAGTCGCCGTGCCAATCCTTTGCGAAATGGAGGCAACAAGTCGACCCTGCTCATCCTTTATGGTGGCGCCAATAGCCGCCGGTCCTGGATTGCCCAATGAGGCACCATCGGCGTGTATTATTACCCGGTTTAGTTTCATCTTTTGTAACCCTATCCCCTTTATCCCCTTCCCCTTGCTAAGGGGAAGGGGAAAGATTTATTTAGAGGGGCTAGCGCCCCTCTAAAACACCCCCTTGGTTATTATCTCAGAGTAAGAACGGCTAGATGGTGAGCCTCAGGCCAGGAACAGGATGCGCCCGCAGCTACTGCACTGGGTCAAGCTACCACTTCTCGCCCGCTGCAACTCGGTGGCGGATAGCGATATGCGGCAACCACGGCATATTCCCTGCTCCACCTTAGCCACGGCTGTCCCTTTCTTTTCTTTGAGCTCTTGGTAAAGCTCAACCGCCCCGGGGTCAATCTCGGCTGCCAGTGTTTGCCGCTTATGCTTAAGATTGGACAGTACGGCTTTGAGCTGCTCCATGTCAGCAGATAGCTGCTGTTGCTGGCTCTGCCACTCCGCCTCCACTGTTTTAAGCTGGCTACCTATGTTAGCGACACTGGCGGTAGCCATCTCAACCTGTTCCATTATATCCAGTGCTTCATCCTCCAGCTGACTACGCCTGGTCTTGAGTCCATCAACCTCGTGCTGGAGGTTAGCCAGTTCTTTAGGACTGCCTATACTGCCACTATATAGCTTATCTTCAGCCGCCGTCAGCTTGGTGGCGATGCCATCTATTTCCCACTCTAAGGAATGCTGCTGCCGCCTCAATCCCTCCAGACGCTGGCGCTCCGATGCCAGCTTATTCCGAACCCTGACCACCTCCTGGCTTTCCCCAAGCTGACTGGTTACTTGCTGGAGGACCCGCTCATTGGACTCAAGCTCCAAATCGACCTCCTGCAACTGGTAGAGCTGTTTGGCAACACCCATTTTCTCAGCCCATTTTATAACGCCTATGCCGTAATATCAATTTAACTGAAATTATCTATCAACCTCACCCCCTTTATCCCCCTCTCCTTCTCAAGGAGAGGGGGAATTAATTATATAAGGGAGGCTTCGCCTCCCTTTAACTCTCCAAGATATGGATATATATTCCTATCATGGGGGAAGAGATTTTAGAGAGGGGCGACGCCCCTCTCACCTGCACTCCCCCTTCCCTTAATTAGGGGACAGGGGGACAGGTCACCAAATAATTTTTTAACTTTATTACAGCTTAGTTCATTTATTAACCTCACCAAGAAAGGGGACAAAATTCTATAGCCTGAATAGAACATATGTGCTACTATAGATAAAGCCCATGAAACGAAGGGAAAGTTATGAGGCTATTAAGGTTAGCTATAGAAAACCAGAGATGGGACCTAGCCGCCCACACCATTGTTTTGGCCACTGCCAAGGTTTTGAACGGAGGAGATAAACCACATGCCAGACACTACGTTAAAAGTAAAGAGAAAAAGAGGCGCCCCAAAGGGCAATCAGAACGCTAGGAAGCATGGTTTCTACTCCAGGGTTCTTGATGAGGCTGAGCAGCTCGACTTTGAGCTGGCCACAGGCGTAGAGGGTATTGACGATGAGATTGCCCTGCTAAGGGTTAAAATAAAATCTATCCTGGAAAATGACCCGGAGAATATCAAGCTTATTATGCAGGCAACTAATACCCTGGCGGGGCTGGTTAAAACCAGGTATAACATTGCCAAAGAGCAGAAGAAGGGGCTGAAGGAGGCAATAGGCAATGTCCTTAGGGATATCGCTCTCCCGCTCGGAATCGGCATCGGCGCCACTATCGGTAAATAGTAAATTGGGAACCTATCCCCCCGACCCCCTTCCCTTATTAAGGGAAGGGGGAGTAGATGTAAGAGAGGGGGATAAAGCGGGTGAGTTTCATAGATAGTCAGCAAATAAATAGATTACACCCGTACCAGCGGGAGGTGGCACTGGCTATACTCAATAGCATTTTCGGCAGGAAGGGTTTTACCTTCTCGGTCGAAATTGCCCGCCAGGGAGGTAAGAATGAACTGTCAGCCCAGCTTGAGCTTCTACTGTTGACCCTCTATATGGCTGAGCCACAGAACCTAGTGAAGTGTGCTCCTACCTTCAAGCCACAGACGGTTATCTCTATGATACGGCTGAAGGACAGACTAAATAATGCCGGTTTTAATGCCATCTGGGTAGCTGAGCTGGGCTATATTATCAGGCTGGGGAATGCCAGGGCTATATTCCTGTCGGCTGATGAGTCAGCTAACGTGGTAGGTAACACCGCCCATATACTCCTAGAAATAGACGAATCCCAGGATGTCAACCAGGGAAAGTATACCAAGGAGTTCAAGCCGATGGGGGCGACGACCAATGTTACTACCATTCACTATGGCACTACCTGGGATGATTCTACCCTGCTGGAGGAGGTAAAGCAGACCAATCTTGAACTGGAGAGAAAAGACGGCATCAAACGCCATTTCCGCTACGATTGGCAGGAAGTAGCCAAGTATAATCCCGATTACCTGACCTATGTTGAAGCCGAAAGGGAGCGCCTAGGGGAGAACCACCCCCTGTTCCTAACCCAGTACCGGCTGTTACCAATCCATAGCGGTGGGGGTTACTTAAGCCACCAGCAGATGGCTCAGCTAAACGGAGAGCATACCAGAAAGCACCAACCCGACCCGGGCAAGGTCTACATCGCCGGTATTGACCTCGCCGGGGAGGCTGAGGAAGAGGAAGGAGCCAGGCTAAGAGCCCTGAAACCACGCCAGGATTCTACTGTGGTTACTATCGGTGAACTGGACTTCTCAATATGTAGCCAGGTTATTAAACAACCCCGGATTAAGGTTGTCGAGCACTACTGGTGGACAGGCAGGAAGCACGCCGAGGTCTATCCCCAGTTAATTGATATTCTCAAAAATGTCTGGCACTGCCGTAAGGTAGTGGTTGATGCCACCGGGGTTGGTCAGCCGGTGGCATCGCTCCTCAGGCAGTCGTTAGGCTCAAGAGTCTCTCCATTCACCTTTACCGCTCGGTCAAAGTCGGGGTTAGGCTTTGCCTTGCTCGCCGCAATCAACTCAGGCAGATTGAAAATGTATGCCGGTGATGGCTCACCCGAGTCTCAGGAGTCCTGGTCTGAGATAGAGAAAGCCAGGAGCCAGTATCGTCCCAACCAGACGATGAATTTCTACGTTGACCCGACACAGGGACATGACGACTTCCTGATGAGCCTGGCACTTCTGGTTGAAGCCGCCAGCCAGTACACTCCCAGGGGGGCGAGGGGGAGTATGAGGGAGGAATAGGGAGAGTTGGGGATAAAGAATTGGCTTTTTATGTGGTAAGAATAAGATTGAATCTTTGCCTCGTTACCGAAACCCAATAATGCTGGAAAAAGTATATAAAAAGATTTAGAATTGGTGAGAAACGCCAGTCGTTAAAAAGGGGATTGTATACAGGTTACCATGACTGCAACTTACAATATATATTGTGACGAGAGTTGCCATCTGGAACATGACCACCAAGGGATAATGGTACTAGGCGCTATCTGGTGCCCGCTTGAGAAAGCTAGGGAAATCACGCTTGGTATTAGGCAAATCAAGAGTCGCCACAGTTTGAGGCCTGATTTTGAGATCAAGTGGACCAAAGTGTCACCATCAAAGGTAAAGTTTTACCTCGATATAATAGACTTCTTTTTTGATGAGAAAGACCTACATTTCCGTGCCTTAATAGTACCGGATAAAACCGAACTCAATCACAAGGCATTTGGACAAAGCCACGACGATTGGTATTTCAAGATGTATTTTGACATGCTGAAGGTAATTTTTCGCCCTGAGGCACGATACCGAATCTATCTTGATATCAAGGATACTCGCAGTGCTCCAAAAGTTGCCAAACTGAGAGACGTACTTTGCAATAACCTATATGATTTTTCCCGGGAGATAATCGAAAGAATTCAGACAGTGCGCTCCCATGAAGTAGAACAACTAGCACTCGCAGATTTATTGGTTGGAGCGGTAGCGTATGCCAATCGTGGACTTTCGGGAAGCTCAGCCAAAAAGAGGTTAGTCGAACGGATGAGACAGCGTTCTAATTACAGGCTAACCCTGACGACACTACTCCAAGAAGACAAGGTTAATCTATTTCGATGGCAGGCAATGGAGACACAAGCATGACAGTGGAACTCGACTGGTTGCCTCCCATACTTATGCTGTCAGGCACATGGGAGGAAATCGTCACTGGCCTTTATGCAATATTTGAGAAAGATTTTAAACAAGCCAAGCCTAAGTTTCAGCATTACATGGTATGGTGGGATCAAAGGGTATTGCCTGGCCAATGCTACGAGGAAGGCTTTTGGCACCTCATAAGTAGAGATGATAAAAGTACAGGAGAGCGCATTCCCGATTTCCGCCGAGCCGAGAGATTACCATGGTGCACACCAATTATCACAAATTCACATGATAGTGCTGTCAAAGTATGGGACTACCTAGAAGGTAAGGGGCAACTGCGCACCTATGTATGGTTAGAGGATGGAGATTATTGCATCATCTTAGAAAAACTCAAACGACTTGTCCAGCCAGCATCCATGCTAATCACAGCATTCCACGTAGACGGTCTTTCTCGAAGGAGAAACTTAAGAAATAAACTCGCAAAAAGAGAAACATAAATGCAAACATCGCTCCGAAGAGCGATGTAAGATCTCCTTCTACACGTGGCAGATGAGTCTAGTATTAGAGTAACATGTTTCCTTACTTTTGTCAATGGTTTATTGTCTACAATTTTCACTTTTTGACCTAACGCTTAATGCCTGGTGGTGGGGGGAAGAGGGGAGTTTAAGAGGGGCGTGAGGCCCCTCTTTATAAGAAAAACCCCCTCTCCTTGATAAGGAGAGGGGGACAGGGGGTGAGGTTAGCACATCTTATTAATATAAATAGGTGGCGTCAAGGGTAAAAGTGGGCAACACTTGACGCTAGGACTTGACAAAATTGTTAAAATATGGTAGGTATTGACATTTTGTAATACTAACCTTACGCTATATGAGTAAGAACAATACACCCTAACAATATATAAGGAGGTAGATTATGACAACCCAAGTAACGAAGCTGACTATTAGCCTGCCTAAAAGTCTAGTTTCACTAGCCGATGAAGTTGCCAGCGAGGAGAATATTAGCCGTAGTAGAGTTGTATCCAATTGTCTTCGCGAGTTAGCCCAAAAACGTAAAATGCAACTCATGGAAGAGGGCTATAAAGTAATGGCTAAAGAAAATTCTGATTTTGCAAAGTTAGCTTTTGGATTACAGAGTGAGGTAGCTTTAAGGCAGGCCTAAAGCAACAATGTCAAAAGAGATAAAAAGGGGTGAAATATACTGGGTGGATTGGAGTCCTGGTCGAGGGAGTGAACAAACTGGCACAAGACCCGCCCTTATCATTCAAAATAACATTGGGAATACCCATAGTCCAACAACCATTGTCGCCGCTACTACTACAGCATTTGTCAAAGAATATCCCTTTATAGTTCCCATCCCTAAAAGGGTAAGTGGATTGCCCCAAGATTGTAAAGTTAATCTATCGGCAATACTAACAATTGACAAATCTTGCCTTGGCGAAAAATGTGGAGAATTAAATGCAACGGAAATGGCCAAGGTAGATGGGGCTATAAAAGCTAGTTTGGAGCTAACGGAGTAACGATGTCTAGGGTCAAAGATATTGATGTTAAGAAACTATCTATCCCCAAAAGGGATTTTATATCCGCTTTAAAGAAAGTCAGTCGGTGCACAAACAAACCTAAACCCGCTCTAAAATCGCCTTAAACATAGACCTCTCATCCCTGCGATGATTATACCTAAAGCCATATTCTTTAATGTAATTCTGTAGATATTTCCCGCTAACAGCGTGATAGACCCCACTAATACCACGTTTCAGCAAACTCCAAAAGCCCCTTTTAATCCCTTTACTAAACAACCTTCCCGTGTTATAGGGTGTTTAAGAGGGGCATGAGCCCCTCTTTCATAAGAAAATCCCCCTCTCCTTGATAAGGAGAGGGGGACAGGGGACGAGGTTAGCACATCTTATTAATATAAATAGGCGGCTCTTCTCTTACCTATCCAGAAGCCAAGAAAGATAGCCCCCACAACACCTAACCCCCACCATAAATGTACTCCCCAGCTAGGCAAGGTAATGCCGCCCATATAGAATGAGCCCGGGGTTGACCACCCGCTCTCATTGGAGGCAGCATCTGTTGCCTTTACCATCCAGTAGTAGGGTTCTTCCTGCTTCCTCGGGTCTAGCTTGTCCTCTTCAGTAATGGTGTACTCTAAGTCGGTCAAGCCCGCCTCGTTCAACACTATAGAATTAGCGGTGAAATCCTCATCGGTGGCAACCTGAAGGGTATAGGTCACGGGCAGGCTGTCATCAGTAACCGCCTCCCAACTAAACTCTGTCAGCGCTTCTACCTTGGTATCCATTGCCGGCAGTAGCGGTTGTGGTATCGGCGGTGCTTCTGATTCCATATAGAAGAGAACCTGGAGGGAATTGGTGCCGTCACTGGCAGTTATCGTATGCGCTCCAGCCTGGCTCTGGGGAACCTCAAAGGTAGCGATAAAAGTCCCATCAGGAGTACTGGTGGTAGTAGCCACTGTAACCGGCGCGGTAGCGTAGGTGATGGTTATCGGGTAGTTGGATTCAAAGCCGACGCCGCTAATAGTAATATCCATGCCGACATAACCAGGCGAAGCCAGGCTGGTAACCGGGGTGATGCCGACTTCAGTAGCTATATTCACCGTGAACTCCACTTCAACCTTATTGCCGTGTTTATCATCAACCTTAAGATTATAGCTACCTTCGTCAATACCGGGCACCTCAAAGCTAGCGTCGAAGCTGCCATATTCGTTAGTTTTTTCGTCGCCGACACTCACCACCTGGGTCTCAAGGATGATGTCAATAGCATAATCACCACCAAAGCCGGTGCCGGTAACGCTTATTACGTCATCGGGTACCCCTGAGGTTGAGCCAATGGTTATTTCTGGCTCCACAGTAAAGCTAGCCGAAGCTTCACTGCCTTCGTCACCGGTAACGGTTATGGTGTGGTCGCCGGCAGTGCTCTCGGGGATGAGAATAGAGCAGTCAAATCCACCAGCGCTATCAGTGTCATCATCACCACTTTCTATGGGTATATCGTCACCATCGTATTCAACAGTAATATCTTCACTGCCAGCAAAATACTCCCCGGTAATGTCAACCCCGGTGCCGACTACACCCTCATCAGGGTCCAGTGTAATCTCACCGGCAATTACGGTGAATTCGGCAACGGCTTTTATGTCGTTCGAGCCCTCATTGGTAACATAGACATAATAGGTGCCGCCGTGCACTACTTCGTCGGGGCTACCATCCTCGAGTTCATCAGGCACGGTTACTCTCTTACTGAAGTCACCATCTTCATCGGTGTCGTCAGTTCCCAATTCCTGGTAGATTTCAACCTCATCCTCAATATCATCACCCACATCAGCTTCCTGGCTGGAGAAATAGATATCAACCTCTTTTAT
>JAUWIC010000069.1 GCA_030605575.1 Dehalococcoidia bacterium | reverse complement strand
ATGTCCGTGGGTCAGAACAATAAGCCTGATGTTAAGCCCCAGTTCCTTAACATCCCTCAAAATCTGCTTAGTGCTAGCACCGGGGTCAATTATCATCCCCTCATTATCAGATTCAGAGCCCACGATATAGCAGTTAGAAGCAAACGGTCCTACTACCACTTTGTCAACAATCACCTTATACCCCCTAGCTAACCTAGATTTACATTCTACCATTAACCAAAGGCTAACGCCAAGAATCATCAACGGTATTAAGGACTTTGCAATGCTTGGTATTTTCAGCTACAATCTTAGCAAATATAACTTCTAAGGAGTATAGTGTGACCAAACCGACACCAACCAAGGTTGATATGGAAAAGCTCGTCTCCCTCTGCCAGCGGCGGGGTTTCATCTTCCCCGGCAGTGAAATCTATGGCGGCTTGTCTAGCTGCTGGGACTATGGTCCCCTCGGAGTGGAGCTAAAGCGGAATATTAAACAAGCCTGGTGGCGAGCTGTGGTTCAGGAACGCGACGATATAGTTGGTCTGGATGCTAGCATCCTGATGCACCCTCAGACCTGGGAAGCCAGCGGACACCTTAAGGGGTTTACCGACCCCCTGGTAGAGTGTAAGAGCTGCCACTTGAGATGGCGGGTTGATGATTTAGCCGGCGATAGTTGCCCTTCCTGCGGTGGTGAATTAACCGAGCCTCGCCTGTTCAACCTGATGTTCAAGACCTTTATGGGCCCCATTGAGGATGAAGCCAGTATCGTTTACCTGCGTCCGGAAACAGCTCAGGGTATGTTCGTTAACTTTGAGAATGTGCTTGATACTACCAGGAAGAGGCTGCCCTTCGGCATTGCCCAGATAGGTAAAGCCTTCCGCAATGAGATTACCACCGGCAACTTTATCTTCCGCAGTCGGGAATTTGAGCAGATGGAAATTGAGTTTTTCGTTAAGCCGGGGAGTGATAAAGAGTGGTTTGACTACTGGCTTGAGGAGCGTTTCAACTGGTATGTGAAATTGGGTATCAAAAAGGAAAACCTCAAGTTGCGCCAACACATGAAACATGAACTGGCTCACTATGCCAAGGCGTGCTATGACATTGATTACCTGTTCCCTATGGGCTGGGCTGAATTAGAAGGTATTGCCAATCGGGGTGATTTTGACCTTGTCCAGCATGCTAAGTATAGTGGCAAGAGTCTGGACTACTTTGATGAAGAGACCAAAGAGCATATCATCCCCTATATCATTGAGCCTTCGGCGGGGGTAGACCGTTCGGCTCTGGCTTTCCTGTGCGATGCCTACGCTGAAGAGCTAGCCGAGGGGGAACTGAGGGTGCTACTTCACCTCCACCCCACTCTGGCTCCCATCAAGGTAGCCGTACTGCCGTTATCACGACGAGAGAAACTGGTAGCCCTAGCCAAACAGATATACGCTGACCTGCGCCAATCCTGGATGGTGGACTATGACGATGCCCAGAGCATCGGGCGCCGTTACCGGCGTCAGGATGAGATTGGCACTCCTTTCTGCCTTACCGTTGACTTTCAATCGCTGGAAGATGAACAGGTCACCATTCGCGAACGGGATACTATGAACCAGATTAGGCTACCCATAGCCGAACTAAGGAGGACATTACAAGCCAAGCTAGGGGGCGAACCGCTTTTTGTGTTGCCTCCCGGTGGTAAGATATGGAAGGAGGGGGAAAATGGGTAAATATACACCTCTCGAATATAGGGAGTTTAAAAGGGGAGTGTAGCCTCTCTTTTTCTTCTCAATAAGAGGTTGACATCTCATTGTCAAAATGATACTATATATGGTATCATGATGGAGTGATGAATGAGCCGGTTTGATAAACTAGTTGAGCAATTTTTAAGGGAGCCGCCGGAGGTTTTATTCACAGATGTAGCTAAGGTTTTGGAGGTATTCGGCTACGAAGAACGACCTTCTGGGGGAGGAAGCCACCGGGCTTTCGTAAAACTAGGTCATCCACCCAAAATTGTTCCAACTATAAAAGGGCGGCGTGTGAAAAGGGCTTATGTGAGGATGATAATAGAAAATTTAAATTTGGAGGATTGGTATGAGACAAGACACGGAGCGTAAGGAATTGGAATATTATCTAAGTCTGTGTTATCCGATCATCGTACATCCTGATCCTGAGAGTGGTTTTGTGGCTGAGATTGAAGAGCTCCCAGGATGTATGACTCAGGCTGAAACCCTAGACGAAGTCTTTAAAGCAATAGAAGACGCCCGGCAACTCTGGGTTAAGACAGCCTATAATGAAGGGCAGGATATCCCGCTACCAAGAGATATGGAGAAATACCAGGGGAAATTCTTGGTTCGTATTCCGCAAGGTCTCCATCGTGATTTAGCTCACGCTGCAAAGCGAGAAGGTGCCAGCCTGAATCAATATGTTACGAGCCTTCTCGCAGCCGGAGTCAGTAGAGATATTATGCTAACCCAAGTTGATGCTATGTCGCGCTTTGTGTTCTGGGCTCCTCCTTCTGCAAGAATATGGGGTACCGAAGAGGGGCTCTTGGATTACAAGGAACTTTTGTCTATACCACAGAGTAAAGCGGTAGGGAAAAAGTGAAATGCTTTATCTAGTTTCATATGACCTGAGAAAACGAGGTAAAGACTATATGGGATTGACAGAACAACTCCAGCATTCTCCCCGCTGGTGGCATTACTTAATGTCAACTTGGTTAATCGCCACTTCGGAGAGTCCTAGTGAACTATACAATCGCTTAGCGGCTCATCTAGACCCAGATGATAGTATATTGATAATTGAAGCGGGGAACCATATATACGGCCAGCTCACAAAGGCTGCCTGGGAGTGGATTTACCGAGAGATACCTAAGTACCATACATAATTCCGAGTAGCTCCATGGCATACACAGATCTCTAGTAGCAGACGATATGCTACGAATCCACCAAAGACTAGCCTACTGGACAATATGAGGGAATCCCTCTCCTTACTAAGGAAGGGGGATAAACCCCGTTAGAGTTCCTAACGGGGTAAAGGGGGATGGGGTTACCTAATGAAAATACTTCACTTTGCTGACCTTCACCTCGGTGTTGAATCTTACGGGCGAATTGACCCGGCTACCGGGTTATCCTCACGCCTCCTTGATTTCCTATTTACTCTTGACCAGGTTGTAGACTACGCCCTGGCAAATAAGGTAGACCTTGTCCTCTTCTGCGGCGATGCCTACAAGAGTCGTGAGCCGAGCCAGACCCAGCAACGGGAATTTGCCAGACGCATTAATCGCCTGTCCACCAACGGTGTCCCTATCTTCCTCCTTGTCGGCAACCACGACCTGCCTAATGCTATCGGCCGGGCGACCACCACCGAGATTTTTGATACTTTAACCATTAAGAATGTTTATGTCTCCAACCGCCCCGATATCTACCACATCCCAACTAACAGCGGCACGGTTCAAATAGCCTCCCTGCCCTGGTTGAGGCGGAGTGCCCTATTAAGCAAGGAAGAGACTAAGAATCTTACTTTTGACCAGATTAATCAAATCGCACAAGAGAAATTAACTAATATCATTACTGACAAAGTCCTGGAGCTTGACCCGAAACTACCCTCCATCCTAGCGGCTCATGTCTGGGTCTCCGGGGCACAAGTAGGCTCAGAGCGGTTAATGACTATCGGGCAGGAGCATGTACTGCTGCTAAGCAATGTTGCCAACCCGGCTTTTGATTACATTGCCCTGGGTCACATCCACAAGCACCAGGTCTTATCTCAGAACCCGCCGGTAGTTTACTCCGGTAGCCTGGAGCGGCTGGACTTCAGCGAGGAGGAAGATGACAAGGGGTTCTACGTGGTGGAGATTGAGTCAGATAAAGAAATCGGTAACAGACAGGTCTCTTTTAGCTTTCACCCGGTAATCGGGCGTCGGTTTCTGACCATCAGCGTTACTATTGAGCCACAAGATATTAACCCCACCTCAACCGTGCTCAAGGCAATTAATAAATATGAAAGCAATGTCAGGGATGCCATAGTAAGACTAAACATCAGCCTGCCCGCCGAGATTGAGGGTCAGCTCAGGGATAATGACATCAGGAATGCGTTAAAAGAAGCTCACTACTTTACCATCGCCAAGGATGTTAAGCGGGAGACACGCCTTAGACTGGGAGGATGGACAGCCGAGGAAATAACCCCCCTTGACGCCCTCAAAGCCTACCTGGAATCCAAGAAACCCCCAGTCCCCCCAGAACGAGCCAAACTTCTGCTCCAATACGGTGAGAAGCTGATACAGGAACGCAAGACCAAGCAAATATGAAGGTAGCCATTTAACAAAGGAGGTATCTCAATGGCACAACGAAAATCATCCAAGAAAGAGCCCCAAATCCTGGAAATGCCGCCGCAAAAGATGGCGGTGGTCTATGGCAAAGGCACTCCGGATAAGGTCTTCGCCGAAGTCATGCCTGCCCTCTACGGCTCAGTCTATACGCTAAAGTTTGACCTCAAGAAGAAGGGACTGCCTACCTTCAAGGTCAGCGGACTCCGCGCCCGCTATCCTGATGCCCACCTCGTGCCTAAAGAGGAATGGACTCACATTATCGCCCTGCCCATCCCCGAGGACACCACCTCCCTGCCCCAGAAGGTCCCCAGCGTTGAGGTCAAGCTTGAGACCTGGGAATACGGCACCGTAGCCCAGATTCTTCACCTCGGAGCTTATGCCGAAGAGGGTCCCACCGTGGAGCGCCTGCACAAGTTCATTGAAGACAACGGCTACGAGATAGCTGGTGTCCATGAGGAAGAATACCTCACCACCCCCGACGCCAAAGTCCCCAAGACCATCATCAGGTATGCGGTGAGGAAGAAGTAGGTGTAATTAATATAATGGGTATTCAACCCCTCACCTAATCACCCTGAACTGGTTGACATCGACCAGGCCGAGGTCGGCGAGGCGGAGTTCGGGGATTACGGGGAGAGCTAAGAAGGAGAGGGTGGAGAAGGGTGGCGGTCTAGGAAAACGCTATTCTATCCTCTGAGTTATTGAGGCATTCTCAATACTTAATCACTGAAAATACAGGGTAATCTTTTATTTTCTCCCTCCCTTTCAACGATGTCAGCTCCATCAGGAAGGCAACTCCTATAATCTGCCCTTTAAGTCTCTCTACCAAACTGACAACAGCCCCTGCGGTTCCGCCTGTAGCCAAAAGGTCGTCAACTATCAACACTTTCTCTCCAGGCTTTATCGCATCTTGATGTATCTCCAATATGTCTGTCCCATACTCAAGGTCGTAGGTAGCCTGATAGATATGCCATGGAAGTTTCCCCTTCTTTCTGACAGGAACAACGCCTGCTCCCAACTTATAGGCTATAGCAGGCCCTATAATAAATCCTCTTGCCTCAATACTAACTACAACATCTATTCCCTTATCGATGTATCTATCACTAATTTCATCAACAGCTACCCTGAATCTTTCACCTTCCTTGAGCAGAGGAGTGATATCCCTAAAAATCACTCCTTTCTTTGGAAAGTCAGGGATGTCTCTAATAAACGTTTTCAAATCATTCATTTTATTACTCCCTATGCTTACTTTCCTTTGAGAATGGCTATCATAATATCACTCTCCTAAATACACCAATCACTTAATCACTGCCGTTTGATAGCACTTTCCTTAGGCATAAGGAACCTTTAAGAATACCTATCAAAAGGGGGGGGGTGCCGTGATAATCCTGTCTAATTTCAGCCGCCAGCCGGTTAACGATAGCTTCTACTTCGTCCCTGGTGAAAAGAATATGGGGTTTAGGTTGAGCAATCATACTATTTGGGATTATAGCTTTTATCCTTAGTCCTGTCCAGCCGAGCCAGGCAACGACGAGAGTCTTCAGTGACTGAACAAAACGTCAAATCGTTACTGGAAAGAGATACGTCCCTTGCAGAGAGCAACCATTTCCTGCTCTGAGGCTTACACTGGTTTTTGCAAACAGAACTCCTTTAGTGTATAATATCTACGGTGGTTTCAGTTTAGGTTATTACATACTTAGCTAAATTAGTTTTGATTTGCCCAAGTAGTGGATGACCTACCCAAACCAACTATTTAAAAGAGAGGAGGTCATTCAATGAGTTTTCAGGAGAAGTCAATCGAGTGTTCCGATTGCGGGGCTACCTTCACTTTCAGCGTTGAGGAGCAAGAGTTTTTCGCATCTAAAGGCTATACCAACGATCCCAAGCGCTGTCCTTCGTGCCGTGAAGCCAGGAAGTCAGAACGTTCCGGAAATAGTGGCTATGGCTCGAGGTCTCGACGCCAAATGTTCCCCGCAGTATGTGCCCAGTGTGGCAAAGACACAGAAGTGCCATTTGAGCCTCGCGAAGGTAGGCCAGTGTACTGTAGCGATTGCTACAGAACGGTCAGACTCAGCCAATAACCCTGGCTGATAATCTTAAGAGCTTAAGAGCATACATAGGCCGGAATCCTTGGCTTATGTATGCTCTAGCTAGAATGTGTTGGTATGTTATGTCGTTAGAAGTTTGGATACGCAACGGTGAATCCCAAGATTCCCTGTTGCGGCGCTTTCAAAGGATGGTGCAGATGAGTGGGGTTCTGCGCGAGGCAAAAGGCCATCGCTATTTCTTATCCAAGAGAGATACTGCCCGTCTGAAAGAAAAAAGGAGCGCAAGGCGGAGGCGAGTTAGGAAGTAGGAATGGATGGCGCAGATAATACCTGGCTGCGCAGATGATTGGGGACTAACTACGAAGAAATATCCACTTTGCGTATTGGCGAGAAACATTTGGCGAATTATTGAACAATTCAAGGGGGAGCAATATGAACATCTACGTGGGGAACTTATCGTATGAGGTGACTGAAGAGGAATTGCAGCAAGAATTCACGGCTTTTGGAGAGGTGACATCTGTAAGCATTATAACAGACAAGTATACTGGGCGACCTAAGGGATTCGGGTTTGTTGAAATGCCATCAGTGTCTGAAGGCCAAGCCGCAATTACTGGCTTGGACGGGAAAACACTAAGGGATAGGACACTGAAAGTTAGTGCCGCCCGCCCTCGTCCCGACAGTGGAGGTGACAGGTCTGGCGGAGGAAGACAGCGAAGATACTAAATCGTCCGGTCGTCATCTATAGCTCTTTTAACATATAGGTAGATTTAGCCTAAGAACTGACTTTCTTTGAACAGTCCACAATTTTTATGTAACAAATAGCCATTTTGTGCAAGCTAGAAGTCTAGCCCACAGGCTGCGGCGACTACGACCTTTCCAGCACCTAACTACTACCGCTTTTATCAATGTTTTCCTTAGGCATAATAATTATATGGGGCACACCGGTTACCTGATGCGGCTCCACCCTAACCGATGCCGAAAAAACCTCCTTTATTCGGGTCTCGGTTAAGACCTGAGCCGGAGTCCCGTCAGCCGAAACCCTGCCCTCCTTAAGCAGGACTAAGCGGTCAAAGTAAAGTGCCGCCAGGTTGAGGTCATGCATAGCCCCGATAACAGTCAACCCTCGTTCAACATTAAGTCTTCTTATCAGCTCCAGAATTTCTATTTGATGGGCGATATCCAAATGCACTATTGGCTCATCAAGAAGTAGCAGTTTGGGCTGCTGAGCCAGCGCCATAGCCAGGATGACCTTCTGTCGCTCACCACCACTTAACTCGTCAAAGCGTCGTTCCCTCAGCTCAGTGATACCGACCAACTCTAAGGCATTAGCCACCAATTGGCTATCAGCCTTACTTTCACCGGCAAAGGCCTTAAGGAAAGGAATTCGCCCCAGGGTTACTACCTCATTGACGGTAAAGGCAAAGGGGATGTGGAATTGCTGGGGCACCACCGCCACACTACGAGCTATAGACTTTCGGCTCAACTGGCTTAAACTAGAGCCATCCAGCCTAATCTCTCCCCTCTTGGGTTTAAGGACACCGCTGGCTAGTTTAATCAGGGTCGTCTTGCCCGAGCCATTAGGTCCGATTAAGCCCACCATCTCGCCAGCCTTAATAAAAAGGTTAATGTTATGTAAAACCAAGCCGTTAAGATAGGAAAAGTAAACCTGACGAACCTGTAAGCTAACCATTAGAAAGCATACTCCCTTCTGGTACGTCTTAGCAGATAGAGAAAGAATGGAGCCCCAATAATAGCCGTAATAACTCCCACTGGAATTTCCACCGGGGCTAGTATGATACGGGCGACAAGGTCAGCAATAATTAAAAAGCCACCACCGGCTAATGCTGAAGCTGGTAACAGCAGCCGGTGGTCTGGCCCCAGACTCAGGCGCACGGCATGAGGCACCACCAGTCCGACAAAACCAACCAGCCCACTAATAGAAACCGCCGCTGCCGTGAGCAACGAACCCAAAGCCAGGATGCGAATTTTATCCTTCTCCACCTCAATGCCTAGATAGGCAGCCCCCTCCTCGCCCAGAGAAAAGGCATTCAAATGGAAAGCAAAAAATCGGGCGCCGATGATACCCCCGATGACCAATGGGGCGATAACAGCCAGCTGTCCCCAGCTAGTTACCGAGATATTACCCATAAGAAAGGAATAAACTGAGTGAATGTTTAGGTTTAGCCTGCCGCTTATTGACATTAGAAACATCATAACTGCCGCCAGCAGAGAACTGACCACAAATCCGGCCAGGAGCATACTTATGATAGGTGTCTTGCCACCTACCCGGGCTAGATTATAGACTAAAATCACGGTAACCAAGGCACCACCAAAAGCAGCCATCGGCACCAAGCCAAAACCAAGGAAAACCAGATTTACGGGCAGCATCATAGCTACGGTAGCCCCTAAAGCAGCACCGGCTGAGGTCCCGATGATATAGGGGTCAGCCATAGGATTACGCAATAAACCCTGAAACAGCACCCCGGCGGTAGCCAGAGCGGCACCGACCAAAGCACCACTTATTACTCGGGGTAGTCTAATCTGAAAAATAATTGTTTCATCCACCGCCCTCCAGGTGGAGGGAAAATCAAAACCAGCTAACCTATTAAGCGCCATCTTTAATATATCAGGTAAGGGGACGTTCACCGCACCGAAGGCATTAGCCAGAAACAGTGCCACCACCAAACCCCCACCTAATAGAAGTAAAACCAAAACCAGCCGATTTCTACGCCTTAGCTTAATAAGCATTCTTCTAAACCTAGTTGATAATCAAAGTGGTGCCTTAACCCCCAGTAAATGTAAAAATCCCCTCGCTGGCAGAACAAGGGGATTTCGAAATCTATAACCAGATTCCCCCATCTCCGCGGAGGTAATAAAGGGTAAGGCTGGCGTTCTGACTTCCGAGGGATATAACCCTCAGTTACAGCAGGCGGGACTGTGCCGGATTTTCACCGGTCTTGCCTTCCATTTAAGCCCTCGCTTACGCTCAGGCACCCCTATAATTCCTTATTTAATTTGTTAACAGCATATCAAAAAAGCGAACCGTCGTCAACTTAACCTTTTAATTTGCCGTCATTATTCCCACCGTGATAAACTGGATAAAGCCAAGGCGTTCTGAATGAGAATACTAATAACTAATGATGATGGAATATTTGCCCCCGGGCTGTGGACACTGGTCAGGGAGCTAAAGAACATCGCCCAGGTAGTAGTCGTAGCTCCAGATAGAGAACAGAGCGCCATAGGCACTGCGGTAACCCTGCGCCAGCCACTGAGGGTACAAAGAGTAAGACCCTTGGTGCCTGAAGTAGAAACCTACTCGGTAGAAGGCACCCCGGCGGATAGTGTCATCCTGGCTTTAGGTAAACTGGTTACAAACAAGGTGGACCTGGTCATCTCTGGTATAAACCAGGGATCAAATCTGGGTGATGATGTGCTTATCTCAGGGACAGTAGGGGCTGCCTGGCAAGGCTACCTGCGTGGTCTCCCCGCCCTCGCCATCTCAGTAGCCGTAACCGATAGTCTCTACCTGGATAATGGCGCCAGATTAACCGCACTGTTGGCTAAAAGGATTGAATCTATTTCCCTGCCGACCAATATTTTCCTCAATATAAACATACCCAACTTACCCCTGGCCAAGATCAAGGGGGTAAAGATTACTCAATTAGCCAGTGAAAGTCATACTGACACAGTTGAGGAAGGATTTGATGGGAAACGGGAATACTATTGGCTAATGCGTCAAAAGGTAAACACGGACGCAGACAGAAAAACAGATATATGGGCAATAGAACAAGGAAATATCTCCATCACTCCCTTACATACTAACCCGGTCAATAAGCCTTTACCCTCCGTCCTCAACAGCCTGTGTTCTAACCTTCTTCAGGAGTTGCTGAAAACCTAGACACAAGAATTACTACCATAACCTGAAATAGCTGAGATTCTAAAAGAAAAGGCGAGGGAATATCCCTCGTCTTTTCAGTTAGCATTTTATTTTAGCTTATAGTCTGGTGGCTATCAGCGTAAAGGGCTAGGTTGTATCACCTGTTTGTTATCAACCTCAAGTCCGCCGTCAACCACCAAGGTATGACCGGTGACATGGGAAGATTCATCAGAGGCTAAAAACAAGGCGGCATAGGCCACTTCCTCCGGTCTACCCATCCGACCCTGAGGTATTATCGCGGCAAAACCCTCCTGCTCCTCTTTAGACGCAGTCAACGCCATCGGCGTAGCAATAATCCCCGGGTTGAGAGCATTAACCCGAATGTTCTTTTTTGCCAATTCCATTGCCGTCACTCTGGTTAAGGCCAGTACTCCCCCTTTAGAGGCGCAATAGGCGCCTAGATTGCGGGTGCCTCTATCTCCACACTGGGAAGCAGCATTGATTATTGACCCTTTGCCTGCCTTGAGCATCTCGGGGATAGCATACTTCATCCCCAGCCAGATACCCTTGAGATTAACCGCCATAATCCTGTCCCATTCCTCCTCGGTGATGTTTTCGGTGAAGGCTGCCCTAGCCAGAATACCAGCGTTATTATAGATAACGTCCAATTTCCCATAGGTATCCACGGTGGTCCTGACCATATTTTTGGCATCGGCGGCTTTGGAGACATCAGCCTTAATAAATATAGCCTCGCCACCAGCCTGCTTAATCGTCTTGACCGTCTCTTCCCCAGCTTCAGCCTTCCAGTCAACAACAGCCACTTTTGCTCCTTCTTTAGCGAACAAAAGCGCTGCTGCCTGCCCCATTCCCATGCCAGCCCCGGTTATAATCACTACCTTACCATCTAGTCTACCCATTTTACTGCCTCCTTGTATTTACCATTATTGGCCATTACGCTCTATAGTTATCAGCATCCAGGGCTAGGTTGTATCACCTGTTTGTTATCAACTTCTATACCCCCGTCAACCACCAAGGTATGACCGGTGACATGGGAAGATTCATCAGAGGCTAAAAACAAGGCGGCATAGGCCACTTCCTCCGGCGTACCAAGCCGACCCTGAGGTATTATCGACGCAAAATGTTCCTGCTCCGCTTTCGACAAAGCCATCACCATCGGCGTGCCAATAATCCCGGGGTTGAGAGCATTAACCCGAATGTTCTTTTTAGCCAGCTCCATTGCCGTCACTCTGGTTAAGGCCAGTATCCCCCCTTTAGAGGCGCAATAGGCACCCATATTGCGAGTGCCTCTGTCTCCACACTGGGAAGCGGTATTGATTATTGACCCTTTCCCTGCCTTGAGCATCTCGGGGATAGCATACTTCATCCCCAGCCAGACACCTTTGAGGTTAACCGCCATAATCCTGTCCCAGTCCTCCTCGGCGATGTTTTCGGTGAAGGCTGCCCGACCAAGAATAGCCGCATTATTATAGATAACATCCAATTTCCCATAGGTATCTACGGTTGTCTTGACCATATTTTTGGCATCAGCGGCTTTAGAGACATCAGCCTTAACAAATATAGCCTCGCCACCAGCCTGCTTAATCGTCTTGACCGTCTCCTCCCCAGCTTCAGCCTTCCAGTCAATAACAGCCACTTTTGCCCCTTCTTTAGCGAACAGAAGTGCTGCTGCCTGCCCCATTCCCATACCAGCCCCGGTTATAATTACTACCTTACCATCTAGTCTACCCATTTTGTTGCCTCCTTGTATTTATCATTAGTCGCCATTAGCTTATAGCCACATTTAAGTCACAGTATTTTTTGACACAGAAAGCTACCGAGAGCTGGTTTATCTACACCAAATCTTACTCCCAGCCCTCAGTAGCCTTAGCTTATAAACTAAGCTTATAAACTATCTTAACTAGCCCTGATGATTATCAGTAGCCCATATACTGCATTCTCAGCTCAAGGCTAGGCTGCGGGAATCCGTACTCTGGCAATGGGTTCAAAGGTACCCATAAGTCCCACCGCCCTCTTGGCATACCGCAGGAAGGTGGCACGCCACCAATCTGAACGGTATTAATGTTGCTGGCATCAACCATGAGGAAGGGGCACTGGTAGAACTTTTCTACCGGCTGTCCCAGAACGACATTGGTAACAGCTACCTGGAAGCAGATGTCACTTGGCTCGACCATGCCATGGGTGGAGAAGGTATCAGCTCTGCCGTCTAGTACCGCATCCCACATGGCATTCTCAGCATCGTTAGAAGCAATTATGATGTGGTCAGGGTCATCCAGTGGCAGGAGCATATCTATTGACTCAAGCCCTGGGACCATCCCCTGTCCACCGCAACCGTGATGGAAGAGAGCTACGACTTCAGGATGCGCCATTATTGTGTCGGCGGTGATGGTCGCCGTTTGCTCCTCAGCCCAGTTAGTGTCCTTAGTCTCTATCACTGTAATCCAGGCTACGGGGTCGATTGCCTTGTGAAATCCCACATTGCGCAGCTTGGAAGTAAGCATTTCGCGCATACCCCACAGTTCAGCAACGACGCAGGGGTTATCTGGACCGTATCCCCTTCTCTCGAGCTCAGCTATCAGCCACGTGCCAAGGATATCTGTCCCGCCTGGTCCCTCAAACTTGTGAGCGACAAACGAGGTAACCGCCTCAGACTCAATACCACAGTCCTGGGTGAAGACGGGGATACCTAACTCGTAGACCATCTTCTCAGTCACCGGGACCTGCAGCTCGGCACTAACTGAGTGGATCTGAAACCAGTCTGGCTCCATCGTTGCCGCCATGTCCTCCATAAAGCCTATCTGGGCATCAACGTCAAAACGAGAGCCGAAGGTAGTCCAGTTTTCTCCTTTCGGTCCTAAACCAAACCTTGGGAAGTAGTCTTCTATCATCTTTGTTGACTGAGCACAAGGCTCGACCTCCAAAGTGGAGACGGAGTAGGCGACCCTGAAGGAGGTGCCATCAGGCTTGACCAGCAAATCCTCGAAAGGATTCCACAAGAGGCTCCCATCGACCTGCCCTCTAGCCACCATCTCGGCTAGCTCGGGTATGTCAGCAGCGGTTAGCGCCCCTACCGGTGGCTCTACCGGTGGCTCTACTGGTGGTGTCACTGGTGGTGTCACTGGGGGTGTCACTGGGGGTGCAGGCTCGGTAACACAACCGGCAAGTATTATACTAACCACTGCTACTGCCGTTACTAACGGAATAATAAACCTTTTCATCCTTCCCTCCTTACTTCAAGATTTTTAGGATTCTGGGCTATACTGACCATTCTCTGACTTTTCACATAGGCTTACCTCCTTTCCCCTAAGCTCATCTTGGTAGTGGTTAACATTATAGTTGCAAAATATAGTTTGTCAAGTATTCTATACTAAATTATAGTATTTATATATAATTTGTCAAGTGGCTAAAATACTGACTTCAGCTTAACGCCCACGCCAATAGTCAACAGCCACCGCCGCAATTACTATCACCCCCAATACCAGGCTCTCCAGGAAGGGGTCGGCACGTAATATAGTCATGCCGTTAAGAACAACGGCAATTACCAGAGCCCCAAGCACCACCCCAACCACGGTCCCTTTACCACCGAATAGACTGACGCCCCCAATAACAGCGGAAGCTATAGTCTGCAGCTCAAGAAAATCAAAGCTTGAATATGAAACCGACATAACCCGCCCTGTCCGTATTAGACCGCCAAGCGCCGCCATAAATCCCGAAATCATATAGACCGAAAGTTGTGTATTTTTCACATTTACACCGGAAAGCCAGGCACTTACCGGATTGCTGCCAGTGGCATAGACAGAACGAGCATAACTAGTGTAATGCAGAACAAAGTAGACCACTGCACCGACCACTATCCAAATAATACCTGCCACCGGAAAACCGTAGATAAACCTCTGCCCGAAGAAACGCAGAGGGTCTATCATTCTAGCAATAGTAAACCCTCCGGTTATCAGGAATCCGATTCCATGGGCTATTTGCCACATACCCAGGGTGGCTATGAACGGCGGTATCCCGATACGCGAGACAAACAGGCCACTGATTGCCCCCAGACCGACTCCCATCGCCAGCATAGCTGGTACTGCTACCCATATAGGAGCTGCGTAGCCGAGAATATTTTGCCACAGCTGGGTAGTCATCATTGCCGACCCCAGAGCTGAAGTCCCAAAAGCCATGCCAGCAACGGATAAATCAATGCCAGAGGTCAAGATAACAAACATCTGACCTATGGCTCCTACCCCCATAGTCGCACCTTCCACCACAACCATTTTCATATTACGTAGGGCGATTGTTTTGCCCCCAGTGGCCACTGCCAGGGTACCCATTATTGCTGCCAGAATGATGCCAAGGGTAGCATTTTCGTATCTAAAAACACGCCGGGCAATGTCCCGGGCAGTACCTCGTTTCCGTCTTTCTGTAACTTCAGACATAGTTTATACCCTTACTGATAGTAATGATGGTTTCAGCGACCGCGCCGACGCAAAATGTCAGCCGCTACCGCCCCAATTATTATCGCCCCCTTTACGATATACCTGCCAGCGTGCCCCATGTGCAATACACTCATGGCGTTATTAATCACGCCAATCAGTAGAGCGCCCAATACCACCCCAATCATGTTGCCCCGACCACCAAATAGACTGACACCACCAATAACCACCGAAGCTATGCTGTCCAGTTCAAGACCCCGCAAGGCTTCTATTGAACCCGACATAGCCCGTGATGTGAACAGCATACCAGCCAGTCCGGCGCACAATCCCGAGATAGCAAAGACGGCAAGATACGTATTTTTCACGCTTATGCCGGAAAGGTAAGCACTTACTGGACTGCCGCCGACGGCATAGACGCGACGACCAAAGCTGGTGTAAGTAAGGACGAAATAAGCCAACGCCGCCACTGAGAAAAAGATAATTGGCCCCGCTGGCAATGACCCGTAGACAGCAAAACTCTCCGGTAGCTCCATAACGGCTTTTCCTTCGGTTACGTAGTAAGCGACCCCGTAGCCTATCTGCCACACACCAAAGGTTACTATCAACGACGGCATGTTGAAGCGCGAGACTAATGCGCCACTGAGAAGCCCCCAACAGGCTCCCACTGCCAGCATAACTGGTATCGCCATAAATGGAGAAGCCGGGTAGCCGAGGATATTTGTCCACTCCGTGGTCATCATGGAGCTACCCAGCATCATAGTCATAACTCCGATCCCAGAAACTGACAAATCAAAATTAGCGGTTAAGATACAAAAGGCCTGACCTACCGCTGCCACCCCCCGAACCGAGCTCTGTATCAGAACATTCGCCATATTACCCCGGGTGATTGTTGCCCCCCGAGATATAACTGCCAGCACAGCTATCATTGCTGCCAGAGCGATGCCGATGACAGCGTTTTCATGTCTGAGAGCACGCCGGGCAATGTCCCGGAAAGTAACTCGCTCCCGTCTTTCTAGCTCTTCAGCCATAGCTCATGCCCTTACCAACTAGTTTAGTAATATAACCTACTTTTCGCCGTCTGTCAATAGTTTGGGGCAATTCGGTTATAACCTACTTTCTGCCATTTGTCAATAAGCTGGGTCAATTTGGTGGCAAAATGATGGCAATAAAAGCCTGAAGTGGCTATAGAAATCGTGGCAATTACCATCATAAATCTGCCCTTTCCTGGTTCCTACCCTAAGCAAGGGGGAGGCTCCTCTCTTTTAACCTCCCCCTTGTCCCAGATTCCGATTACTGCTACAACCATTTAACCTAATACTAACACCGTCCGGCTCTACCGCTCGCCCCAAGGTGGTATCGGCAGGACAACCGATGGGGAGTCTGACTCTCTCCGTGTCTCCGGGTATAGCGGCCAGCGTGTGCCACCGATGTTCTGGCTAACCGCACCAACACCGTAGAGATTTTGCCCTGTCTCATCAAACTCAATCCGGCTAGCACGCATTACCTGCAGAGCCGGCAGAAACACCGTGGCATCGGGTAGCTGAAGCTTCATGGTATCGCTACGGGTTATAATAGCACTAGTCAGTGCATATTGGAGATTGGACCGGAATTCAACCAGGTCAAGGCTGAATCCCTTTACCTCAAAGCCCACAAACGCTTCCTTGCCGTGAACGGATGTCAGCCCAGGTGGTGTCATTCGCTCAAGGCCCTCTTTAACAATCCAGATTGCGGCATATGCCGTACCTACGGAGTAATCCTCCCAGTCCTGACCCATTTTAGCCTTGACCTCGTTGTTAACCCAATTGTAGTAATGCCTTCTTTGGGGCAAGGGGTCACCGGTTTCGTAACTGAAGCCATACTCATAGGCTGACTGGGGTAGCGCCTCATAAAAGCGCGAGTCTTCCAGACCACCTCCCCAGGAAAATACTCCGTAGGGGAAATAGATCTGCCTGTCCATCATTTCCTGATACAGAATTATGGCATCATCGGTGTAGTGACAACTGAACAGCACATCTGGTTCAGCCGCCTCTATTTCGATGAGTTGAGGAACAAAGGTCGTTGCCGTAGCCTCAACGACCGCCTCACCGACTATGTCTATGCCAGCCTCCTCAGCCTGGGGCTTAAACGCCTCAGCTACAGCCACACTAGGGTCATCAGAGATATACTCCATGAAACAGGTCTTGGGCGGAGACAGTCCAGCCTCCTCGGCGGATTTAGTCATGGCATATACCATCTGACCAGCCACATCCGAGGCATCACCGACGATGCGGAAGGTATAATAGTAGCCACGCTCGGTAAGAAGCGGATCCAGGCTTAGGGGGCAGATGAACGGAGTCTCATGCTCCTCACAAACCTCGCTAACTGCCGTAGCCGTAGGCCAGGTACCCAGTATAAAAATGACCTGTTCCTCGGTAATTAACCGCTCAGCCTCGGTAGCTGCCTGCTCGGGTGAGCCACCGTCGTCAGCCACTATAAGCCTTAGTTTCATAGAATACATGTTCCTGACGCCACCCCACTCGTTCATTTGGTAAGCGCCTACTTCTGCCCCAGTGCTTAGCTTTTTGCCCAGTTCAGCATAAGGACCGCTTAAATCGACGACCATGCCACAAGGCATCTCCGCGGGATAATCAGGTCGTTCTGGCGGCTTTGGCCGACAACCAGTAACAACCAAGATAGCTACCATCGCCACTATTAGCAAAGGTATAATGAGTTTTTTCATCCTTCCCTCCTGTCTCAGCAATTCTACCACTCTTGTTGCCAGAGTGTTTTATGCTCAAATTAGATACTATTTTAATACTATTTCTTTTAGCTTGTCAATATGCTCAGTCAACGTGGTGGCAGAATGATGGCAATAAGAGCCGGACATAGCTAAGTCACTCACTGTGCTACCGACCATAGCACCACAGATAACCATTTAGCCGGCACTGACCTCGTTGATAACCTCACCGCGAGAAGAGACCAATTGAATCACCAGAGGCATCTGACCTAGAGCATGTGTGGAGCAGGAGAGACAGGGGTCGTAGCAGCGAATAGCAACCTCAACCCGATTAAGTATCCCTTCAGTAAGTTTTCCGTCTTTGATAAATCCCTTAGCTACTTCATAAACAGCACGATTCATTGCCAAATTATTATTACCAGTGGCCACAATCAAGTTGACCTTGCGAATTTTGCCACTCGTATCTACCCAATAATGGTGGAAAAGTGTCCCTCTGGGGGCTTCAATTACGCCTATGCCCTCCTCGTTAATCTCACTGGAATTGACCCATATTTCCTGGGAGCAGATGATTTCATCTTGCACCAGTAACTTTATCTTTTCCGCGGCATTAAGCGTTTCAATCAAGCGGGCGTAGTGGTAGTATAACGACCCCTGGACTACGCCATTGTTGCCCAGCTTCTTGAAGTTACCGAACTCTTTATTAGCTAGAGGGGTATCACACCCATCGGCAACATTGAGCCGCCCCAAAGGTCCTACACGGTACATACCAACAGGGTAACCCAGCTTCTTGTAATAAGGGAACTTAAGGTAAGACCAATCCTCGACCTTTTCTTCAATAATGGAAAGGTAATTCTCCGGGGCTACATTATCTTCCAGGGTAATACCTTGGCTATCTTTCAATCTGAGCTTGCCATCATAATACTCAACATTACCATCATTATCGACAAGTCCGAGGTAGCCGGTGCCAAAACTGGCAAAAGTGGTAGCCTCCTCACTATGTTGAGCATAATACTCCTTAACCAGGTCAATGGCGAACTGACAGTCAGCGATAATATCATCCACCTGGCTTAGGATTTCATCACGCCTATCAGGACTAAGAGCCTTATTCATCCCTCCCGGGATAGCGGCATTGGGATGAACCCTCTTATCTCCGAGCATCTCTATTATTTTCTGACCGAAAGCACGAAGCTTCACTCCCTTTCTGGCAATCTCGGGCTTTTCGGCAATAAGACCCATGATATTTCGCTTGGCTGGGTCAGCATCCATACCGAAGAGCAGGTCAGGGCTAGCCAAGTAGAAGAAATGGAGGGCATGAGACTGAACAATCTGCGCCATGTGAATTAGCCGGCGTAGCATCTCAGCAGTAGGTGTCAGCTTCACCCCCAAAATGACATCCCCAGCTTTAGCTGAAGCCAGGTGGTGACTTACCGGGCAAATACCACAGATTCGAGCAGTAATAACTGGCATCTCCCAGAAAAGCCGCCCTTCACAAAACTTCTCGAACCCCCGCACTTGGGTAACATGAAGCCTGGCTTGGTCCACATTACCTCTATCATCAAGGTGAATGGTTACCTTGCCATGCCCCTCAATTCGAGTAATGGGCTCGATTACAATCTTTCTAGTCATAATAATGCCTCCACCTCGAAATCTTAATCAAACCTCATCATCTCGCTCGGGAGCACCGGAATTCTGCCCGCCAGAAGTTCGGTCAGAGCATAGTGAATAGCTTTAGCTGAGGGCGGGCATCCTGGGACATAACAGTCAACCTTAACCACCTGATTTACCGGCTTAACCTCGGTCAGCGGTGGTATGTCTTCCGATGATGGAATTTTACTATCTTTGGTGGTGCTCTCAGTGCTATAGTATCTATGAAGAACCTCTTCAATAGTGAACAGGTTACGCATACTATTTATACCCCCGAAACAAGCACAATCACCTAATACCATCAGTATCTTGCAATTGGCACGCAAGTTTTTAGCTACCTGTTCATCATGCTCATTACTCACTGACCCTTCAATAATCCCGACATCAACCGGTGAAAATTCTTTAATATCGGTTATGGGGCTAGCGGTGAGTTCTATTACATCTGCCAAATCAATAAGTATCTCATCCATATCCAGAAAAGACATGTGACAACCAGAGCAACAATCCAACCAGGCTGAAGCCACTTTTACCTTGGCCAATGTTAGCCTCCTAACTTAGGTCAACTTGTGTCCCAATCTTTGAGAAATTTCTATTAATACTTCCTGGTCCTGAGGTAGACCATCTTTGGGCTGAAGCACCCGTTTTAATTCGAGAACACGCCCATCCATAGTCACATATTTACCCTCTCTTTCTGCCCATATCGGTGAGGGTAGAACCACATCAGCCATAGATGTAATCGGTGACTGATAGCTGGCCTGTACTACCAAGAAATCTATTCCCTTAAGCCAACTCAATAATTCCCCGCTATCACGTTCGTCGGCGAGAAGGAGATAGAGTCCCTTCAGCTTGCCCCGCTTTATGCCCCTGGCTAACCCCATCTCCCAGGCACCACGACTATTAGCCCGCGGTTTAAGTGAGATTACTCTTAGCCTGTCCCCAACCTGATTTCCGGTCATATTAGCCAGATTCAAGATGGTGGTAATCGAGCTGGCATCATTCGTCCGTAGCAACTCGTCTCCATAGATGATGACCCCACGCTCAGCCTGGCCATACATCCCCGCTAACAACTCCAACCTCTCTTCCTCTATGCCGGTAGTCCTGACCACTTCGCCTATGCTATACCGGCTAAAAGACTTAATAAGCCTGGCACTTGCCTTTCCTGAAACAACCAGACCTTTGTCGATAAGAATCCCGGCTAGACCACTAAGCAGGACCCCTTCACTACCCGCCCTGGGTTTAAGCCAAAGGTCAGTCCAGAGGGGAAAAACATCCCGGGATGAGTTTACCACAATCAACTTTGCCTGCCTTTGCCTCACCGCCCGGCGCACGAGAGTACTAATGATAGGGTTGGTCTTCTCAGGGTCGGCACCGACGACAATAATGCAATCTGCCTCCGGTATATCCTCAATAGGACACTCAATGTCTAATCCCCTCCCATTATCCTGAAATTGCCTAATACCATTGGTAATTATCCGATAGCTTTCTCCATCCAGGGTATCAATCGAGTCGCTACCTATTACCTCACCGATGAACCTATTGAACAAAGAAAGTGTCTCACTGGGAACCCTGGTAGATATCATGCCGGCCAAACCGTCCTTTACCCCTGCCAGCCTGTCGACGATTACCTCCACTGCTTTATGTAAAGTACACTCCTCTAGCTCGCCCTGCTTACCCCGTATCAGAGGTGAAGTAACCCTAGGTGGAGTTGGCTCCAGCAGACCAAAACGCCCCATCCGGCATAATGGCCCCCTGGGCTCGGTTAACCGTGGGGCTTCAATTCTCACCAGGTTATTATCCTTCACCAGTACATTCAGTTCACAGCCCACTCCGCAGGCAGGGCAAACGGTCTTTACTTGCTGGCACTCATCCGTTCTGCCTTTGTAAAGGCTGAGTTTACTGAAAATAGCCCCGGTAGGACATGCCTGAACACAGGCACCGCAGAGGAAACAGGATGATTCGCCCAGTGGTTGCTCCAAGTCAGCAGTCACCAGCGTTTTCCAGCCTCGCTGACTGAAATCCAGGGTATGACTACCAGCCACTTCACTACAGGCTCGAATGCACCGGCCGCAGAGGATGCAACGATTATGGTCAATTACCAGATAATCACTTAGTGAGTCCACAGATAAAGAAGGAAAGGTATAGGGATAACGCACGTTGTCCATCTGATATCGGTAAGCCAGTTTCTGTAGCTCACAATCCCCGCTTGCTTCACAGAACATACAGAAGTGATTGTGCTCGGTAAATATAAGTTCCAATATCTGGCGACGATATCTCTCCAGTCGCTCGGTGTTGGTTTCAACCACCAGTCCATCCCTGGCCGGATAGGTACAGGCAGGAACTGGTCTCCTCTCCTTCTCAATTTCCACCACACACATTCGGCAGGCGCCGACATCGCTTAATCCATCAAGGTGACAAAGGGTTGGCACATCAATGCCATTAGCCTGACAAACCTCGAGAACAGTGTCTCCTTCCTTTCCTTTAACCTGTTTCCCGTTGATGGTTAAGGTTATCTCACCCATTGCTTATCCTCCAACCTCAAGGTCGCATCTTAGACATCTTGACGCCTCTTCTATGGCTTCTTCCGGGCTATAGGTCAAAGTAATCTCCTTAAACGACGTCTTTCTTTGGCTCATGGCGATTTCAGAAGCCCTAATTCTGGCCTTCTCCTGTGCCTCTTCATCACTGGGTGGCACAGATGAGTAGGCAATCGGTTCATAGCCATCACGCTCAACCAATGGTGAAAGCTCCTTCCCCTGGAGATATCTCTTTATAGAGGAGGCTGCTCTCTGTCCGGCAGCGATGGCTTCAATTACCGTCTGAGGACCGGTTACGGCATCTCCACCGGCAAAAATCCCCTTTCTACCAGTAGCCAATGTCCGTCGGTCGGCAACTACTCTCCCACCCCTTCCCATCTTGATTCCGTTATCCTTGATAAAAGAGGTGTCAGGTCTTTGACCTACGGCTTCAATAACCATATCCGTATCTACTACATATTCCGAGCCGCCAATAGGAGAGGGAGTCCTTCTCCCACTTCGGTCAAATTCCCCCAGCTCCATTCGGATGCACTCAAGCCCGTTAACCCTGCCATCATTACCTAAAATCCTAGTCGGGGCTACCAGGAAGTGAAAATTGATTCCCTCTTCTTCAGCGGCTTCAATCTCCTCAGATATGGCTGGCATATCCTTCCTCTCGCGCCTATATAATATATGTACTTCCTCAGCGCCCTTTCTTAAAGCTACTCGGGCAGAGTCAACGGCTGAGTTGCCACCGCCAACAATTGCCACCCTCCTGCCCACCGGTACTTCCCGACCTAAATTGACCTCCCTCAGGAACTCAATGGCATCATAGACCCCTCCCAGGTCTTCGCCAGGAATCCCCATCTTGTCTCCTTTATGAGCACCGGTGGCGATGAACACTGCTTTATAATCGTCCTTAAGCAATGATTCAACATCGCTAACCGGTGTACTTAGTCTTATATCCACCCCCAGATTTTCTATCTCTTGAACCTCATGGCTCAGAATATCCTTAGGCAGACGATACTCAGGAATGGCTACCGCCAGCATTCCCCCAGCCACAGGAAGAGCCTCAAAGATGGTAACCTGGTATCCTTCCAGGGCAAGGTCCCAAGCTGCTGATAGCCCGGCGGGACCAGCCCCGATGATAGCCACCTTCTCCTCCTTCCCTGCCTTTATCTTAGGCGCATATTTAACCCCCAAATTAAAAGCGTAGTCAGCAACAAATCGCCTCAGCTCCCTGATGGCTATTGGTTCATCAATCTGAGTTCGATTGCACTTAAACTCGCAGGGGTGATGACACACCCGACCACATACCGCCGGTAAAGGATTGCGCTGTTTGATTAAACAATAAGCTTCAACAAACTTACCCTCCTTAATCAAACTGACATAACCGGGGATGTCCAGTTCTACAGGACAGGTATGCTGACAGGGGACTCTAAATAGGGCCTGGCAAACGGCAGCCGGGCACTTTTTATCTATAATATGAGCCTCATATTCCTCACGGAAGTGGCGTAGTGTGGTTAAGACTGGATTCGGACTGGTTTGTCCTAGACCACATAGAGAAGCCGAGGCAACCATCTCAGCCAGTTCTTCCAGGGTATCCAGTTCCTCCAGGGTGGCTTCTCCCCGGCTGACCCTGTTTAGAATCTGCAACATCTCAGGAATCCCGGCCCGGCAAGGAGTACATTTACCACAGGACTCATCCCTGGTGAATTGAAGGAAGAATTTGGCCACATCCACCATGCAACTATCCTCATCCATGACCACCAGCCCACCCGAACCCATAATTGCCCCGAGAGCGGTAACCGCTTCATAATCAACAGGCGTATTGAGATGCTCAATAGGGATAACACCTCCCGACGGTCCACCTATCTGAACCGCCTTGAATCTTTTGCCGTTAGGTATTCCCCCACCAATATCGAATACGATTTTTCCCAGCGGTGTCCCTAGGGGGACCTCGACCAGTCCTGTATTGTTTATTTTCCCCACCAGGCTGAAGGTTTTTGTCCCCTTGCTTTGCTCCGTGCCAACGCTGGCAAACCAGTCAGCCCCCTGTAAAATAATCTGGGGGACATCTGACCATGTCTCCACATTATTGATAGCGGTAGGCTTGCCAAAGAGTCCTCCCCCGACGTTGGCCGGGAAGGGAGGTCTTTGCCTGGGATTTCCCCTTTTCCCCTCGATGGAACCCAAAAGGGCTGTTTCTTCTCCACAGACGAAGGCACCAGCCCCGGGGAAGATATCAATAGAAAATTCAAAGCTGGCACCTAAAATATTTTTGCCCAGAAGACCATACTCTCGGGCTTGAGCGATGGCGTGGCTTAAAGTCTCAATGGCCAGGGGATATTCAGCTCTGACATAGGCATAGCCCTGGCACACATTCCCTATAGCATAGGCACCAATGGCCATCCCCTCGATTATGGAGTGGGGGTTACCCTCCAGAACGGACCGATTCATATAAGCCCCGGGGTCGCCTTCATCACCATTACAAACTACGTATTTTTCATCACTGGACGCACTACGGACGAAGCCCCACTTTATAGCTGTGGGGAAGCCGGCTCCTCCCCGTCCCCGCAACCCTGCTTTCTTAATCTCGTCTATAACCTCTTCAGGCTTCATCTGGGTCAAGACCTTGCCCAGGGCTTGATAACCATCCCGGGCAACATATTCATCAATGCTCCAGGGGTCGATGAAGCCATTATTATGCAGCACTCTCCTCTCTTGCCTCAAATAGAAACTAATCTCACCGTATCTCGGTATTGGCTTTCCTGTTATCGGGTCATGGTAAACCAATCTTTCCACTATTTCGCCTTTTATTAGATGGCTCTGTACAATCTCCTCTATATCCTCCTCTTTCACCCTGGTATAAAGGATATCCCCAGGGTTGATTATAACTATAGGTCCCATCTCGCAAAGACCATGACACCCTGTTATTATAATCCTGACCCTTTTCTCTAGCCCGTTTCCCTTGATGGACTCTTCAAAGGCTCTGGTTACCTTCTCTGACCCAGATGCAGCGCAACCGCTCCCCCGGCAAACTCGGATGTTAATTTCAGGTGCAGTTTTAATCTTGGTGAAGTCCCCATCTTCACGCACAGCAAAAAGCGGTTCTACAGCCGCTTTTAATCTTTTCAGATCCTCTATAGAGGAGATTCGCGCCACCTTCTATTCCCTCCTAGCGGTAAGAATTCAGAATATCCTTTACCTGGCTGGGTTTGACCTTTCGGTGGACATCTTCACCAATAGCCATTACCGGGGATAGACCACAGCAACCCAGGCAGCGAACGGTTTCCAGAGAGAACCTGCCATCGGGAGTAATTCCCTCAGGTTCAAGACCCCACTCCTTCCTTAAGGCATCGAGAATCCTCTGTCCCCCCTTAACATAGCAACTGGTGCCCATACACACTTGAATAACATACTTACCCTTAGGCACCATAGAAAAGAAGTGATAAAAACTGATTATCCCATATACCTCGCTGAGAGGAAGCTTTAAATCTCGGGAGATAGTCTTTATTACCGGTGCTGGGAGATAGCCAATTAGCCCCTGTGCTTGCTGCAGCACCCGAATAAGGGCACCAGCCTGTCCACCAGTCTCATCAATCACTTCCTGAATTTGTCGGAAAACCCTCCCCGCATACCCAACTCCCGGACGCACCTCACTTTCAACTGCTGCCATGTTATACCTCCTGCTGTGGTAATATGCGGCGATTGTAATAATTGTGGCGATAATTGCTAGCTCGCCTGGTTAAGGTGAGCTTGGCCGCCACATTGTAATATAAAGAGGGCACCTATCACAAGCTGGTATACCCTCATTGCTTGCGATATATGCCCTCGAAGCTAATACTAATCAGGCAATTCCGCGTTATCGTTATTATCTAGCTCCAGTCTTTCTTTTTTAGCTCACTTGGGAACTACTTTCCCAGCCGGATTGAATCCCTTACCACAAAGCTTTATCTCTATCGGCTCACCGTGACCCCATTTCTTGTAAACTCGGCATACCTGGCAGATATCGGTGCCATCGCCTCTCGCCCCATAATCGAGAAGCTTGCAGTAAGTACCCTCAATCTGCCAGCACGGCAGAGTCCGATACTTAAATGCCGGACACTCATTCCTCATTGCCTCGGGACAGCGGAACATCTCCCAGCAGGGTGTCTTTCCTTCCCAGAAGCCCAGAGCTGGCTCGGCCAAGACCTTCCCCTTGGCTTCGTTAATAGCCTTCTCTACCTCCGCCACCTCCTCTACCGTAGTAACGCCCTTCAGGAGCTCTTCCAGCTGTTCAGCCACTTTTGTCTTCACTGTCTCTGTCCCTCCTCTCTTGCTTACGACTTGTGCCTCATACGCTTTAGGCAGTACCTCCACCTCATCATATTGGAAGCCATAAATCCTGCCTTTACGCTCACCAGAGGCCATCTTGACCCACAAAGGATATACAGTATATTTCTCGAACTCTTGAATTTGCATATCTACTATGTCAGCATTTTCGCCCACCACCCCTGGTATTGGATCGCACTTCCTAATTTTGACCATGTCGCCTATTTTCATCGTCTTTCCCTCCTTCTCCACTATTATTTGAGCCGTATTTCCTTTACTACCATTCATCATTCTTAGCCTCTGTTTATATTTAACAATATCGGAAGTCTCGTGCCATCCGCCTTAGTGCCTATTTTTCACTTCGCCTTAACGCAAACATCCCACTGCCGACTAGGCATTTTTACCTAGGTATTTCCGCCAAGAGATTGCCTTCATAGCACTCACTACAACCGTGGTTGTTGAAGATACTGCCGAAACGGCTTATACTGATAGCAGAGAAGGCATACTATGAATACTATCAGGATTCTACTGGCTGAAGACCACGTGGTGGTGCGACAAGGTACTTGCCAACTCCTAGAACGTGAACAGGATTTTGAGATTGTGGGTGAGGCTGGTGATGGTGAGGAGGCGGTCCGATTAGCCCGCCAACTCAAGCCTGATGTGGTCATTATGGATGTCGCCATGCCCAAACTTAGTGGCATTGAGGCTACCAAGCAAATCAAGGCTATCTTACCCGCCACCATAGTGCTTGTCCTCACCGGTTATGATTATGATGAATATATTTTCAGCATGCTGGAAGCAGGCGCCGCCGGTTATCTACTGAAGAATGTAAGTGGTGACGAGTTGATTAACGCGGTTCGAGCCGTCTATGCTGGAGAGCCGATGATTCATCCTACAGTCCTACGCAAGCTGATGACCCGCTTCAAAACTCCTGCCGAGGGGCCGACACCGGTCCGACCCCTGTCACCCTTGAGTGAACGCGAGATGGAAGTACTCAAGATAGCCGCCAAAGGTATGCGCAATAAGGATATCGGGGATACCCTCTTTATCAGCGAGCGCACCGTCCAAGCCCACATGAGAAGCATCTTCAATAAGCTGGGGGTGGGTTCCCGTTCTGAGGCAATACTGTATAGCCTGAAAAGGGGTTGGTTTGCCATTGAAGACCTCCCATGAGAAATCAGCATTTTAGGGTTATACCGATGGGACTTATACGAAACCGTAATTTCTGGCTTGTCCTAGTCTTTTTGGTGCTTTGTAGTGTACTTCACTATATCGAGCTAACCGGTATTACCGGTACGCCACTCAGCCTTCGCTTCGGCCTGACCCGACACGCCTTGGACCGCATTCTTTTTCTGCTACCCATAATCTATGCCAGTTTCACCTTCAGGCTAAAGGGAAGCCTAATCACCTCTTTTACGGCATTAGCCATTATGCTACCCAGAGCCATCCTTATCTCGCCGGTGCCTAGAGATGCCCTTCTGGAGACCGGAGGCATCCTGGCCATAGGTATACTGGCTTCGTGGGGGATTTGGACGCGAGCCCAAGAAAGGGATAAAACCCAAGCCGCTTTAGACAAACTACAGTCGGCACACGAGATTCTTCAACATTATGTTCAGTCGGCGAGGAAGAATGAGAAACGCCAGACCATACTTAATACCATCTCTACCCTGCTCGGCGAATCCCTGGAGCTTGACAAGATTTTAGACAAGGCCACTCATATGGTATCAGAGCTAATGGAAGTAGAGGTCACTCTGATATTTTCCCTAGATGAGGAAAACCAAAAACTGAGGATTGTTGCCTATGAAGGTGTATCTGATGAATTCGCCCGGGCTGTAGATGGGATAAAGATTGGTGAGGGCGTCTATGGAGAGGTGGCCAAAACGTGCCAACCTATGGTAGTGGATGATACCTCTTATGACCCCAGGCTGAGTACACCTGAGGTTAAAAAGATGCGAATCCAAATCCAGCTTATTGTACCGATGGTTCTTAGAGGCCAAATTAGAGGTATAGTTTGCGTAGCTATGCGCCGCCCCAGGCAATTTCCCTTAGAGGATATGGAACTGCTCACTGCCATTGGCGCTCAAATAGCCACCGCCATGGAAAATGCTCGTCTCTACGAGAAAGAGCGCCTAGTAGCCCAACGACTGGCTATCTCGGAAAGAAACTACCGGCAGCTGTTTGAAAATGCTAGCGACGCTATCTGGGTTCATGACCTGGAAGGTAATATTACCGCCGCCAATGAGGCCGCCGGAAAACTCGTCGGATATAGCCCGGAAGAGCTGAAAAGGATGAATGTGAGGAAATTTCTAGCAGAGGAAAGCCTCAATTTAACTAGCCAAATTCGGCAGAAACTATTAGAAAGGGAACCGGTGGAACAACCCTACGAGCAACGCATGATAAGGAAGGATGGAACGGAGGTGATTCTGCTACTGTCGACTAATTTAGTTACCGAGAACGGGAAACCTACCGGTTTTCAGCATATAGCCCGAGATATAACCGAGAAAAAGAGAGCGGAGGAGATGCTCACCAAAATTATTAATGGTTCCCCAATCCCAACATTCGCCATCAATAAGCAGCATGAAGTCACTCACTGGAACACAGCCCTTGAATCTCTCTCGGGCATGAAAAAGGGTGAAGTAGTTATGACCGACAAGCAATGGGTGGCATTCTACGCTGAGAAGAGACCGGTTATGGCTGATTTAATAGTGGATGGAGCTTCCGCCGATGAAATTGAAGTTCACTACAGGGATAAAGGCAGGAAATCTTACCTGATTGACGGCGCCTACGAAGCTGAAGACTTCTTCTCCGCCCTTGGCGAGGATGGCCGATGGCTTCACTTTACGGCGAGTCCTATCAAAGATAACGAGGGAGAAATAATAGGTGCCATAGAGACCATACGTGATGTAACCGAGCAGAGGAGGATGCAGGACAGCCTGCGCTACTACCTCAGCCAGATTACCAAGGTTCAGGAAGAGGAACGCAAGCGTATTGCTCGTGACCTTCACGATGATACCAGTCAAGCTCTCTATGCCCTTTCCCGGCAGGTGGATAACTTCACCCGCGATAATGCGGCTCTGACCCCGGAGCAGGCTACATTCCTAAAAGAACTGCGCCAGCAGTTGAACAACACACTGGAGGGAATACATCGTTTTACCCAAGAATTGCGCCCACCCATGTTAGATGATTTAGGCTTGTCGGCAGCACTACGATGGCAGGTTAGCGACCTCGAAAAACGCTCTGGGATTGAAGCCGAATTAACCGTGTCTGGTATTGAGCGACGCTGCTCGGCAGAGGTGGAACTAATGATTTTCCGTATCGTTCAAGAGGCATTAAGGAATGTCGAGAAGCATGCCCAAGCTTCAAGGGTAGAGGTGATGATAGAGTTTGGCAAGGGCAAAACAAAGGTATCTATCTATGATAATGGCAAAGGGTTTGACTTGAGCGGAAGTCTGGCAGACTTACCCCGTGCCGGCAAGCTTGGTCTGGCGGGAATGGAAGAGCGGGTGCGCCTGCTAAATGGCACGATGAAAATTGAATCTGAGCCAGGTAAAGGCACCAGAGTGGTGATAGAAGTACCAATATAACTATCGAATTGTTTCCCCGAGCTAGCCAAGAGGCTAGTTGGGAAGTAAGGGAGATAAAATTGCTAAAAGGATTTACCCGCCAGTTCAAGCCTCTAGAAATACTAACTGAAGAGCAGGTCGGGGCTATTCACAAAGCAGTCCTGGATGTTCTCAGGCAGACGGGGGTAACATTTCACAGCGATAGGGCATTAAACGACCTAGACAAGAACGGCTGTCAGGTAGATTATGAAGAGAAAAGGGTGCGCTTTCCCGAATATTTGGTTGAGGAAGCTATACGCCGGACGCCCAATAGTCATCGCGTTAAAGCCAGGGATTCAAAGAACGATTTGATATTTGGTGGAGATACTGTTTATTTTCGGAATTTTCCTGGAATGCAGACCGTTGATTTAGATACCTGGGAGCCAAGAGACGCCACCAGGCAGGAATATAATGACCTGGTAACAGTTCTGGATGCATTGCCTAATGTGCACGCTATAAGCCCCTATCCCTATTATGGGTATGAGGGTGTGCCGCCAGTAATGCGTATACCAGAGGGGGTGGCGATTAAGATAAGGAATTCAACCAAGGTTCAAATGACAGGTAATGCCAGCGACTGTGATCAATTCAATATAGAAATGGTAAAAGCCACCGGAGGGGAGTCGGTTCTTATGGCATCCGGTTCGGCGCCCTTAACCTGGTATGATGACCAGATAAGAGCCACTTACCGAGCTATGGAAGCTGGATTTCCTATGTATATATTGCAAGGAACAATACTTGGTGCCACCGGGCCGGCGACGGTCGCGGGTTCGGTGGTCACCAATCTTGCCGAAATCCTATCTCTGGTAGTACTGCTACAGCTACTAAAGCCAGGGATGAGAGTGCACATTGCCAGTGATACCTATCCGCAAAATATGCGGTCAGGAGCTCCCGGCTTTGGGCGGATAGGAGGTGCCCTGGTTAAGGCGGTAGAAAATCAAATGGCTCGAAGGTATGGAATCCCCAGGCGGGACTCCGCTGGCGGACCTGCCAGCTCCAAGAAACCAGATTTCCAGACCGGGTACGAGAAGGCGCTTAATGCTCTGGTAAGTGCTCTGACCGGGTCCAATCTGATACTAATGCACAGTAGTTTGTATGGTGAGATTACAGCTCACCCTCTCCAGGCCATACTGGATGATGATGTCGCCGGTATGATAGGCAGATTCATAGAGGGAGTCACCGTAAGCGATGAGACAATAGCCCTAGATTTAATAGAACAGGTAGGACCAATTCCGGGGCAGTACCTCAATACGGCACACACCAGAGAGTGGTGGCAGAAGGAGCAGTTCGTACCAAAAGTTGCTGACGGTCTAACCTACCCGGAATGGATGAAGACAGGTAAAAAGGACTGTATTGATTATGCCAAGGAAAGGATGGAGGAGATACTGGCTACCCATAAGGTATCAATACCTTTGACCCCAGGCCAGGAAGAGGACATAAAGAAAATATTGAATGAGGCGAGAAAGTATTACCGGGAGAAGGGGCAGATATCGGATGAGGAATGGAAAGTTTATCAGGAGAAGGTCCTGAAATCGCCTGACTACCCGTTCGCCTAATGACTGGTTGGCGTGCCGGACAAACGGCGGGGGTATGGTGTTGCTCCAGATAATCACTTCCGGAACGGGTGAGGTGCCCTGAATCAGGAAAATGAAACTTTATCACATGGATTTTGAGCCGGTAGGTCGAAGAGGACAATGCCAGGACAATGAGTCTCTCCTGGACTGTGCCCGCCGGCTCGGTGTGGGTATTATCAGCCTATGCGGCGGCCAGGGAACGTGCCACTGCTGTAAGGTGCGAGTTTTAAGCGGGACTGTCTCAGAACCAACCTCCAGTGAGCAGGAGGTCTTTTCACCTCAAGAACTCCAGGATGGCTGGCGGTTGGCGTGCCAGACCTATCCTATCAGTGATGGCAA
Source organism: Dehalococcoidia bacterium (assembly GCA_030605575.1). Taxonomy (GTDB): domain Bacteria; phylum Chloroflexota; class Dehalococcoidia; order Dehalococcoidales; family E44-bin46; genus E44-bin46. Next base: position 13,141 of record JAUWIC010000069.1, on the reverse strand, counting down.
AGTGAGCGTGCCCGCCGAGTCGGTAACCACCCCCCAGCGCATCCAGGTGGAGGGATTGGAGATAACGGTTCACCCCGAGCCGCCGGTTCGAGCCTACCACTTACAGCTACCAACCCCATCCCTGTCCCACCCGCAAGCTGATGCCGACCGCCTGCTCCAGGCCCTGAACCAGCAATACCAGTTAGGCTGCAGCCAGGTTGATATTGATGTCCTGCGTATTCTGTCTCCCCGGCTGCGGTCCTGGAACTGGCAGTGTCAGGCTACAGTCCGCAATGACGAAGTGGTAGCGGTTAGCCCCTATCCCAGTCGCCAACTGGGGCTGGCAGTAGATTTGGGCACCACCAAGATTGCCGGCTATCTGGTTGACCTGAGCCGTGGTCAGACTTTAGCCGCTAAAGGGATTATGAACCCCCAGATTAGCTATGGGGAGGATATCATCAGCCGTATTACCACCGTCACCAAATCCCCGGCTGAGGGTGTCCAGTTACAGAAGTTGGCTGTGGAAGCACTCAATGAGCTGGCTGGTGACCTGTGTGCCGAAGTTGGTGCCGACACCGAGGAGATTGTTGAGGCGGTAGTGGTCGGCAATACCGCCATGCACCACCTGTTCCTCCGTCTGCCGGTAAGACAACTGGCTTACTCTCCCTTTGTCCCGGCGGTTAGCCAGGCTCTGGACATCAAGGCTCGTGACCTGGGCTTACACATGGCTTCAGGGGCGTATGGGCACATACTGCCTAACATCGCCGGTTTTGTCGGTGCCGACCATGTGGCGATGTTGCTCGCCACCGAGGTCGGGCAGGCGAAAGGGCTGATACTGGCTCTGGATATCGGGACTAATACCGAGGTCTCCCTGGTCAATAACGGGGAAATAACCACCGTCTCCTGTGCCTCCGGACCTGCCTTTGAAGGTGGTCACATCAAGGATGGTATGCGGGCTGCCAGCGGCGCCATTGAACGGTTGCGAATAGCCACCGATGGCATCCAGTACCAGACCATTGATGGCGTGCCACCGGTTGGTATTTGCGGCTCGGGCATACTTGATGCTATGGCTCAACTCTATCTGGCGGGAACCGTTGACCACCACGGCAGGATGAAGGACAACCACCCCCACCTCCGTACCGACCAGAAGCAACGCCAGTTTGTCCTGGTCAGCGAGGAGGAACGAGACGGAAACCCAGCCATTGTTATCACCCAGCAGGACATAAGAGAACTGCAACTGGCTAAGGCAGCCATCCGCACCGGTATCCAGGTACTGCTGGAAACAAATGGCGGCTCCGAAGAAGAAATTGAGCAGGTGATTATCGCCGGGGCTTTTGGCAGTTATATCAATGTGTCCAGCGCCATAACTATCGGAATGCTACCATCACTGCCTCTAGACCGTTTCCGACAGGTAGGCAACGCCGCCGGTATGGGAGCCAAGCTGGCTCTAATCTCGAGTAGTAAGCGCTCCCAGGCTCAGGACATAGCGTCACGGGTACACTATCTTGAATTAGCCACCGCCCCTAATTTTATGTCAACCTTTAGCCAGGCAAGTTACCTGGGACGATACCGACTGAGACAGGGTAAGAGAAGGGAGATTGATTAATGGAAACCAGGGTGTCAAGCGCTACCAGAGAGGTGGTCATTGCCGATGACCAGCCAACGGTGCTTATCGGCGAGCGCATTAATCCCGCCGGCAAGAAAAAACTGTCCGCAGCCTTAAAGGCAGGCAATCTGGAGATTGTCAGCCGGGAGGCTCGAACTCAGGTGCAAGCCAGGGCGGATATTCTTGACATCAATGTCAGCCTGTTCGGCGTGGACGAGGCAAGCCTCCTCCCCCGGGTGGTGCAGGCAGTGATGGACACGGTAGATGTGCCGCTATGTCTTGATAGTGCTAATCCCCAGGCTTTAGCCGCCGCCCTCAAGGTATATAAGGGTAAGCCGCTCATCAACTCAGTTACCGGTGAAGAGCACTCCCTGGAGAAGGTCTTACCTCTGGTCAAGGAATACGGGACAGCCGTCATTGGTTTAGTCCAGGACGATGAAGGTATCCCCAATAATCCCGAGCAGCGGCTGGCCATTGCTCATAAGATTGTAGACCGCGCCCGGGCGATGGGTATCCCCCGCCACGACATCATCATTGACTGCCTGGCTTTCAGCGTGGGAGCCGATACCAGCTCGGGGCTGGTCACCATTGACACGGTTCGTCGGGTTAAAGCCGAGCTGGGAGTGAATTTGACGCTGGGGGCGAGCAATGTCTCCTTTGGCTTGCCTGACCGCACCCTGGTCAACAGTGCCTTCGTGGCTATGGCTATTGCCGCCGGCGTGACCTGTCTCATCGCGGATGCAGCCAGGGTTCGTCCCATGGTTCGGGCGGCTGACCTTGTCCTGGGTCGTGATAAGTATGCCCGGCGCTACATTGAAGCCTACCGCCAGCGCCGGAAGCCGGGGAAGTAATAACTACTGGGGAAGGGGGGATTTGAACCCCCACGCCTTGCGGCACATGATCCTAAGTCATGCTCGTCTGCCAATTCCGACACTTCCCCCAATTACAAAAGCTTGTAAAATAGTATAATAAAAATGAAGCCCTGTCAAAGCTAACAGGGCTTCATGGCTTTACCCCGTCTGATGCAGTCATAATCAGCTATCAGACCACATTCTGCCTGTTTCGGGGAGCGGTATAAAGGGTGAGGGGTTAGTAGACAACCTCAATACCTAGAAGTTGTTTAGCAACCTATCCCCCTGTCCCCCTTCCCTTAATAAGGGAAGGGGGAGTGTAGGTAAGAGAGGGGCTTCGCCCCTCTCTAAAATCTCTTCCCCCATGATAGGAATATGTACCCTATTATGGAGAGTCAAAGGGAGGCTTCGCCTCCCTTATATAACCAATTCCCCCTCCCTTCATAAGGGAGGGGATAAAGGGGGTGGGTTAATAAACAATAATCTCATACTTAAACGGTTGACAAAGCCCACAATTGAGGCTAGGATTTGTCGTGGAAAGATACCCTGGCGGTTAACCGGATGAACTATTTTGCCTACGGCTCTAATCTAAACCAAAAGCAGATGCGGGAACGCTGCCCCGACAGCAAGCCCAGGTCCATCGCCACCCTCCACCACTATAAGCTGGTATTTGTCGGCTGGTCGAGGCAATGGCGGGGTGGGGTGGTCAGCATCAGACCGTTCCGGGGGGAGAGGGTGCTGGGGGCTATCTATGAAGTCTCGGACCGGGACCTGAGACGGCTGGACAGCGACGAGGGTTATCCCGGCGACTCCAACCGGTTGAATGTTACCGTATTTACCGAAAACAATGAGCCGATAGAAGCCGTAACCTACATCAAAGCCAGGCAATCAGAGGAAACACCGCCTTCGCCGGAGTATCTAGCCATCATCCAGCAGGGCTATAGAGACTGGGAACTGGTGTGATTCGGCTCACTGAGGTTAAGAAAGACACTAATATAAATATAGGAAGAACAAATAAAAAGGAGGCAGGTTATGGCTGTCAAAGCCGCATTTGTCGCCATGGCGCCTGAGGCTGACGCCAAGCGGCATAGAGCTACCATCAAAACCCCCAAGCTTGAACTTATCTCAGTCGTAGCTGACCTGGGAAATTTTGACCAGGTCGTTGATGTCTGCCGGAAGCTGGTTCAAAATGAAGGCGTCCAGGTTCTCATCCTTTGCCCTGGCTTCTCCCACCAGGCGGTGGCGGAGATAGCCAACGCCGTCGGTGACGGAGTCCCGATAAATGTAGCCCGGGGGGACACGCCGAGTGTCAACCTAACCCGCCACATTTTTAAGGAGGCAGGGTGGTAGCCAGACGAGCACCAAGGGGCAGTAAATTGTATCTTTTATATTCTTACTGATATGCCTCTTTGTTTCAGGTATTGCTTAGCCTGTGAAATTGAGATTTCACCAAAATGGAATATTGAAGCTGCCAAAACCGCCGACGCTTTGCCGATTACCACCGCCTCATAGAGATGCTCCAGCCTGCCGGCACCCCCGGAAGCGGTAACCGGAATGCCGACGGCTTCGGCTACGGCTCTGGTCATCTCCAAGTCATAGCCTTCCTTGGTGCCATCGGCATCCTGACTGGTGAGCAAAATCTCACCCGCCCCCAGTTCCTCTACCCTCTTCGCCCAGTCAACAATCTCTATGCCGGTAGCCTCACTGCCGCTCTTAACCACTACCTCCAGCCGGGGAAGACCACTGCCTGGTGGATTCTTCCTGCCGTCAATAGCTACCACCAGCCTACCCTTACCAAATTTCTCAGCCGCCCTCTTTATAAGCTCAGGCTCCCTGACGGCGGCGGTATTTATAGAGACTTTGTCCACGCCAAGGTCAAGTAATGCCTTCATATCCTCAAGGCTACCGATACCACCGCCGACAGCAAAAGGAACAGTAACCACCTCGCCGACCTTCTTGACCCATTCCAGTCTGGTCTTCCTGTTTTCTACAGTGGCGAAGATATCCAGGAAAACAAGCTCATCAGCACCTTCACCGCAATAAGCAACGGCAGCTTCAACCGGGTCCCGGGCATCCCTCAGGTTGACAAATTTTACCCCTTTGACCACTCTACCATCCTTGACATCCAGACAGGGTATAATTTTTATCTCTTTCATCTCACAGCTCCTTAAAGTTGATTAAATTTTGGTAGTCGACCACGGTGCTCATAGCTAGGTAATAGGAAAACGTTCACCTTATTACACCGCAACTGATTATTTTTGTCAAAGCCTGATGAATCTTGACTACAAGTTTGTCTTGGGCTAAAGTTGAAATAGTGAAAAATTCAATTCTAATGCCTATCAACAGGGGGTGGGGTTGCTGAAAGCGGTTATTCTGGTTGGTGGCGAGGGTACACGGCTACACCCGCTCACCTATGAGATACCCAAAGCTATGGTGCCGGTACTGAATCGGCCTTTCCTGGAACATACCATCGCCTACCTTAAGAACTATAAGGTTAAGGACATCATTCTGGCATTGAGCTATCTCCCCGAGGTTATTCAGAATTACTTTGGGGACGGCAGTAACTCGGGGGTGAAGCTGAACTATGCCGTGGAAGATAATCCACTGGGCACGGCCGGGGCAGTAAAGAATTCGGAACGATACTTAACCAGCACCTTTGTCGTCCTCAATGGGGATGTCTTCACCGACATTGATATAGCCGATATGGTTGCCTTTCATCGGGGCAAAGGGGCAAAGGCAACCATAGCCTTGACCTGGGTGGATGACCCCCGTGCCTTCGGGGTAGTTGAAACCGATAGTGATGGAAGGGTCAGGCGCTTCATAGAAAAACCCAGCCCTGCCCAAGTAACCACCAACTGGATAAACGCCGGCGTTTATCTCCTTGAGCCGGAAGTTTTAGAGCACGTGCCACCAAATACTCACTACATGTTTGGGAAGGAGCTGTTTCCGCTCCTCCTTGAGCTTGGTGAGCCGGTCTATGGTTTTCCATCTAGCGGCTACTTTCTTGATATGGGAACGCCGGGGAACTACCTTCGCCTGAATTGCGACCTTTTGTTGTTGAAAGCCAAAAGCGCCCTCATTGGCGGTTTAAATGGGGAGGGGGTAGGCTGTGACAAGGAGGTTATTATCCATCCTTCAGCCGAGGTAGTGGGACCAGCCGTAATCGGTAGCAGATGCCGAATAGACCAAAAAGCATGCATTAAGGGACCGGTGGTTATGGGGGCAGATTGCCATATAGGAGAGGGCGCTAATATAGAGGTGGCTGTCCTGTGGCGGGGGGTTAATATTGGTGCCGGTGTCACTCTTAAACAGTGTATTCTGGGCACTAATACCAAGATAGAGGACAATAAACAGGTTATTAACGCTGTGGTCACTTCCGACAAAGCCAGGGTCGCCCTGATTGAAGGTAGTTACGGCTGATAATGGTGCCCCAGTAGTCATTCCTGGCACTACCGGGTAGCTAGATTGGGGCGGTAGCAACTACCGTCGTACCCTTGCCCAGCTTAGACTTCAGCTTTAAGTTACCACCAAGCAACTGTACCCGCTCTTGCATTCCAGCCAAGCCAAGCTTACCCGTATAGGGTAAGTCGCCCAGGCTTTCTGGAAGCTCAAAACCTATGCCATCATCACTTACAGTAACCCGAGTTTTCTGCTTTTCGAACTCAATTTTAACCTCAGCCTTTGACGGCTGGGCGTGCTTGGCTACGTTCCTCAACGCCTCCTGAACAATGCGGAAAAGTATTAACTCCGCTTCCTGAGAGAACCTCCGCACATCACCAACCACCTCCAAAGTAGCCTCAACCCCGTATTCCTTGTTGAGTTCACCAGTCACCCACTCCAGCGCCGGAAGTAAACCCAAATCGTCAAGAATGGAGGGTCTTAGGTCACGACTGAAGCGACGCACCTCCCGCAATACATCCCTGATCTGCTCATAGAAACCCCATAGAGCCTTAGCTTCTCTTACCGGCAGTTTTGCCTTGTCACCGAGCAAGTTCTCCAACTGATGAAGCAGGGCAATAAGAGTTTGAGCAGTGCTATCATGGAGCTCACGAGCGATACGTCTACGCTCTTCTTCCTGAGCTCGGGTAATCTCCTGCAGATAATAACGCAGGTTTTCCTGCATTCGCTTTTCTTCAGTGATGTCTCTGGCAATGTTTTGGAAGGCTATAAGCTGACCATTGCTGAAGATTGGGCTGGTAGTTAACCTCAGGGTGGCTTCAGTCCCATCCTTTCTGATGAGGTGCTGTTCGTAGGGCTGAGCTACAGCCTCGCCTTTAACCAACCGGCGGCGAACCTCTTTAGCCAAGCGCAAGCCTTCTTCAGAAAGGAGAGTTTGCACATTCCCCCCAGCCAGCTCTTCGGCACTAAGTCCGGTGAGCTTTTCGGCGGCTTTGTTTGCCTTTATAATGTTGCCCTTTAAATCGTGGACCCAAATAGCATCAGGGGCAACCTCAAATAGCTCTCTATAGCTTCTCTCTGACTCTTGCAGTGCCTCCTCCGTCCTTTTCTTCTCAGTTATGTCACGCCTTAAATCGACAAATTTTACTATTTCTCCACTTTCATCAAATATCGGAGAGCTCTTTATGGAGAAGTACCTACCAAACCGCTCTTCATACCGCTCTATTGATTCTACCTGTCTGGTCTCCAATGTGCGCCGGCAAGGACACCCTGCCTCGGGACAATCGGTGCCGCTAATGATTTCATAGCACTTTTTCCCAATTACTTCCTCCCGGCTCTTTCCCAGAAGCATTAATCCACTATCACTTATGTTTTCTATGTTGTAATCCCTATCAATAATCAGCATAACATCTTCCAGCGCATTGAATGAACCACGCCACTTTTCCTCCTCGGCTTTCAGCAAAGCATCGGTCACCCGAATGCGCTCTTGCTCCCTCCGGTGCACCTGAAATAACAGGTTCACTGCAGCCCCGATGCCGATAACACCACCCGTCTCAAACAAAGCATCGGCCGGGCTCGGGGAGATTAAAATAGCCCGGGGTAACATAACCCCCAAAGCCACCACCAGGCTGGCTATCCCTCCCCTTATGCCAAAGGCAAAACCGGCATAGATTATAGGTACGAGCAAATAAACTCGCTCTATTGTGTGCCGGGTTAGCCCTAGAAATGAAGAGGGTGCTTCCCAACCCCAAAAAGGTAGCTGCTGGGGGTAGTGAAGAATTATGCCAGCAACAAATAACCCAACAATAAGCCAAAAACGAGGGTTACGTAAAACCCTTACTACTGGATTTAATAAATATGGAGCCATATACCCAACCTATCCTGATACCCAGGGCGACAGAGAGTCAAGCCAATTCTTCCAATGTGAACCAGCCCTTCTTCATAGCCCGTATTACTGCCTCGGTGCGAGAGCCTACTCCCAATTTATTAAAAATATTCCCCAGATGACTCTCAATAGTACGCACACTGAGATGCAATTCCTCAGCGATGTCACTATTACCCATTCCTCTAGCCGCCATCTTGAGTATGGCGATTTCCCGCTTAGTGAGCAAATCCAAGGCGCGTTCCCCGGTCGGCTCAACCTTGGTATGCCTTAACCGCTCCATTACCTTGCGAGCCACTGCTGGATGAAGCACGGCTTCCCCCTTATGCACGGTCTGAATAGCACTGATAAGTTCCCGGCTACTCACATCCTTCAACAAGTAGCCGGCAGCACCTGCCTCTAACAGAGGGAAAATATATTGTTCATAATCATAGGCAGTAAGTATTAATATCACCGCCGAAGGCTGAAGCGCCTTAATTTGCCTGGTAGCTTCAATGCCATTGAGCTTGGGCATAGAGATGTCCATAACAATAACGTCAGGCTTTAGCTGACTCGCCATTTGTACTGCCTCCTCACCGTCACCAGCCTCACCAACAACCTCAAAATTTGCCTCACGCTCAAGGAACCGTCGGATACTCTCCCGTACCACCACATGGTTCTCAGCCAGGAGGATAGTAATCTTTTTCATTAAACGTCCTTCAGGCTACCAGCTAATCCACACTTTTTAGCCCGTCCATATTTAATCTTAAACCACCTGGCAACTTTCTTCAACAGGGTAAACCCGGGGAAAACACTCCCTGGCTGGGGAAAACCACAAACAGGAAGTGGTTGAAATCCCCGATGAAGTTCAGTCTTTTCTATGAAGTTTTCCATAGGCTAAAAATAGGCATCACACGGATGTAGTTATTACCCAATTATAGTTAACTTGAATTAAATCAGCAGTATAAAGGAGGAAATGAAATGGGGGTGAGAGCATATCTACTAGTTGATGTTGCCGATGACATGGAGCAGCAGGAGTTTATCACTACCCTCAGAGAGCTGGAGGAGATGCCCGGGGTGGATTTTGTCGACCCTGTCATTGGTTCCCGTGACATGGTGATTATGGTGGATGCACCGGTGACAGTGGAGGCAATAGCAAGCAAGATTAGAGCCAAGAAGTGGGTCAAGGACTTAGAGATTCTGAGAATCGTCAGCATGTTTGAGCGCCACCGGGTATCCAAGAGGGAGCTTCTCAAGGCATTAAGCCGTAGTGGTGTGTAGTCTCAGGCTTCACCTAAATCTACGGGGCTACGAGGCAGACTAAGCAGAAGGAGATAACATGGTTATTGAAGCTAGCACCAGGGAGAAACCCAGCTTCGCCGTGATTGATGCCATAGTCCACAAACACAATGTGGAAGCCGGGGCGGTGATACCAGTCCTCCAAGAGATTCAAGAAACCTACGGCTATGTACCACCGGTAGCTATACAACGCATAGCCGAGAACATGAATGTCCCGGCCAGCGAGGTATTCGGCATAGTTACCTTCTATGCCCAGTTTAGACTCCAGCCCCTGGGTAAGAACCTAATTAAGGTTTGTCATGGCACCGCCTGTCATCTGTGTGGTACCGAAACGGTGGCTGAGAGACTATCCCAGGTTACCGGTGCCAGGGAGGGAGAGACCAGCCAGGACGGTATGTTCACCGTAGAGCGAGTGGCTTGTCTTGGCTGTTGCAGCTTGGCTCCCTGCATAATGGTCAATGGTGAAACTTACGGACGGCTTACTCCTGAAGCTATTGACAAGATAGTGAATGAAATTCGGAAAAAAGAAGCAAAAGAAATACCGGCTCCAGTAGGCTAAGCCTACAGACACAAATAGGAGAGATTGATGTCCTGGGCAAGAGACAAAAGTTGGCTAATAAAGGTAGGGCTCGCCTCCTGCGGCATAGCCGCTGGAGGCAGAAAGGTATACGATGCTTTCAGCACCCAGTTTGGTGACAGGGGACTGGATGTGAAGTTGAAGCAAACCGGGTGTATGGGTATGTGCTACAACGAGGTATTGGTTGAGGTCTCATCCCCCGAGAAAGAGCGCATATTCTACGGCAAGGTAACCCCGGAGAAAGTTGAACGGATAATCAATGAACACATTATTGGCGGTAAGCCCGTTACCGAGTGGGTTATACCGGATGAAGAAATAAACAGCTTTTTAGCTAAACAAACAAGGATTGTGCTCCGAAACTGCGGCATAATTGACCCCGAGTCTATTGATGATTATTTAGCTGCCGACGGTTACCAGGCAATAGACAAGATATTGCGCAGTATGTCACCCCAGGAGGTAATTAGTGAAGTCACTAATTCCGGCTTGAGGGGAAGAGGTGGCGCCGGCTTCCCTACCGGCATCAAATGGGGCTTCGCCCGAAAGTCGGCTAATAGACAAAAATACATAATCTGTAACGCTGATGAAGGTGACCCCGGGGCATTTATGGATAGAAGTGTTCTGGAAAGCGACCCTCACAGTGTTATTGAAGGGATACTGATAGCTGGCTACGCCGTCGGAGCCTCGGAGGGCTATATTTACGTCAGAGCCGAGTATCCGCTGGCAATTCAGCGATTAGAGATAGCCATAGCTCAGTCCAGGGAAGCAGGATTTATCGGTGAGAGTATCCTGGGCTATAATTTTGACTTTGATATAAAAATTAGGCAGGGGGCAGGTGCTTTTGTCTGCGGGGAGGAAACGGCTCTCATCATGTCCATAGAGGGACGGCGGGGAATGCCCCGATTCCGCCCTCCCTTCCCTGCCCAGTCAGGCTTATGGGGCAAACCCACCACTATTAATAATGTAGAGACTTTAGCTAATGTACCCTGGATTATCCTCCATGGTGCCGATGCCTATAATACCTACGGCACCGAGAAAAGCAAGGGGACCAAGGTCTTCGCCCTGGCGGGTAAGGTAGCTCGCGGTGGGCTAATAGAAGTCCCCATGGGTATAACCTTGAGGGAGATTGTCTTTAACATCGGTGGTGGAACCTCAACCGGACTAGAATTCAAAGCCATCCAGATAGGGGGACCGTCTGGTGGTGTTATTCCCGCCAGTTTAGCCGATACCCGCGTAGATTATGAGTCGGTAACTGAGACCGGTGCCATCATGGGCTCGGGCGGATTGATAGTAATGGATGAAACCAGCTGTATGCTAGATATAGCCAAATTCTTCCTCAATTTCACCCAGGCTGAATCCTGCGGCAAGTGCACCTTTTGCCGGGTAGGAACCTTGCGTATGCTCGAGATTTTGCAACGAATTACCGAAGGTAACGGCAAAGAGGGGGACATAGAACTCCTTGAGGAATTAGCCCAGAATGTAAAGAGGGCTTCGTTGTGTGGGCTGGGACAGACGGCACCTAACCCGGTATTAACCACGGTTAAGTACTTCCGTGATGAATATGAAGCCCATATCTATGAGAAGAAATGCCCAGCCAAGAAATGTCCAGCCTTAATTACCTACGAGATTATCCCGGAGAAATGCCCCGGGTGCGGGCTTTGTACTAAATATTGCCCTACTGGAGCTATCTCGGGAGAGAAAAAGAAGCCTTACGTTATTGATAATGAAAAGTGTATTCGCTGTGGATTATGTATGAAAGTGTGTCGTCTTGATGCCGTATCTGTCTACTAGGGAAAAAGAAATGCCTAAGGTCGCGTTTACATTAAACGGGGAAAAGGTTGAAGTAGAAGCCGGAGCCACCGTCCTAGAGGCGGCGGAACAAAACGGAGTCAAGATACCTACTCTGTGCCACGACCCTCGTCTGAAACCGACCGCCGCCTGTCGTCTCTGTCTGGTAGAAGTGGACGGGAATGGCGGGCCAACGCCAGCATGTACCACACCGGTAACAGAAGGTATGGTGGTGAGGACAAAAACCGATGACCTCGTTAACATCCGCCGAATGGCTCTGGAATTACTGCTCTCTGACCACTATGGTGATTGTGTTGCTCCCTGTAAGCTTGCCTGTCCGGCTGGCATTGATATTCAGGGCTATATTAGCCTCATTGCCAATGGCCAGTATAGAGAAGCGTTAAAACTAATCAGGGAGTCTAATCCCCTGCCCCTTGTCTGCGGGCGAGTATGCCCCCGCTTCTGTGAAATCAAATGCCGCCGGAATTTGGTGGATGAGCCGGTAGCTATAAACGCCCTAAAGCGGTTTGCCGCCGATTATGACCAGAATAACGGAAACCCTGATATCCCTAAGCCTAAACCAGCCACCGGGCACAAAGTGGCTATTGTCGGTGGAGGTCCTGCCGGCTTATCAGCCGCCTATTACCTTGCCCTTGACGGGCATGAGGTAACAATCTTGGACGCCAATCCCGAGCTCGGTGGAATGATGAAATACGGCATTCCAGAATATCGTCTCCCCAAAGCACTTCTAGACAAGGAAATAGCTATTATCGCCAATCTATGCCGTCAAATTCGCGGCAATGTCTCTCTGGGCACAGATTTTACCATTGAAAGTCTGAAGACCATGGGCTATGAAGCCATCTTTATTGCCCTTGGTGCTCAAGCCAACCAGAAGATGAAAATTAAGGGAGAAGACTTGCCCGGTGTTCTTTCCGGGATAGGATTCCTGGGAGATGTAGCCTTGGGCAAGAAGGTAACACTAGGTAAGAAGGTAGCCGTTATCGGGGGTGGTAATACCGCCATAGATGCTGCTCGAACTGCCCTGCGGCTAGGGGCAGGGGAGATAACCATTGTTTACCGCCGGTCAAGAAATGAAATGCCAGCTAATGAGGAAGAGGTAGGGCAAGCCGAGCAAGAAGGAATCCAACTTCAATTCTTAGCCGCCCCGGTAAGGATAAACACCCAGAACGGTAAGGTTGACTCCATGGAATGCATCAGAATGATTCTGGGAGAGCCTGACAGTTCAGGTCGGCGACGACCAGAGCCAATAGCTGGCTCAGAATTCACCATAAAAGTAGATACCGTAATTATGGCTATTGGTCAGACGCTGGACACTTCCAGCCTGAACCAGGATAGCCAGGTAAAGCTCAACCGCAGAGGATACATCAACACCAATGAGGAAACAATGGAAACCTCCGTGGAAGGGGTATTCGCTGGTGGTGACTGTACTTCCGGCCCAGCTACGGTAGTGGAAGCGACCGCCGCCGGGCGAAGAGCAGCAATTTCCATCAACCAGTACTTAAGCAACCAGCAAATTACCCCCGAGACAAAACCTTATAATTGCACCAAAGGTGATTTAGCTGAGATTGACATCACCGACTATGAGCGGGTAGAGCGTATCCCAAGAACTGAAATGCCCGTCCTAGACCCAGAAGAACGGAAAGAGAACTTTGCCGAGATTGAGCTTGGGTTCACTGAGGAAATGGCTAAACATGAGGCCGGGCGCTGTCTAGCCTGCGGTTGCCAGGATGTATTTGAGTGCCGGTTACGGGAGCTGGCTACCG